>DXEZ01000256.1 GCA_019114715.1 Candidatus Sphingobacterium stercoripullorum
GTCGCATTGTAAGACGCCACAATTGGACCGTTATTCATACGAATATTGGACTGCATATCTACCCCTTTAGAACGAACGTACTCTTTGCTAGTTCCAAATTGCGCCATAGGAATTAACTTATTCGCTCTAGGGTCTTCTATGGTCTTGCCATCAAAGTTCACCAACAGATCCTCATACCACTTGGTCACTAAGGTATTGACATTCATCCCCACATTTGAAAAGACAATGGACGCCATTAACGGATCAGAAAACAGAACATCACCCACATTATCTCCAGCGACATCTACGTGCTTAATCACTGTATTATCCGCATTAGATTGCGGCGCCTTTTCCAACACCGACAGAATCTCATCGGCATCGTATATACTGGTTTTTTTGGATAGGTTATTCAGCCAACGAGCTTTTAAACCATAGCACATTTTAATCCATTTATTTACATCTCCATTGTTCCAGCTATCCCCTTTGTCTAAAGGTGTTGCCAATACCGACTGCTCTCTATTGAAATACTCTATAGCCTCATCAATATCCTGCAAGCAACCTTCAAAAATGGTTTTACCATCATCAAAAACAGGTGTAATAGCTTCTCCTAATGCTTCGGTATAAGGCATTTCTCCATACCAGTCTACCATAAGCATAAAGCCTAAAGCTCGAATAGCTTTTGCTGCACCGACATAATGCCAAGCCTCCTCTTCCATTGCTTTTTCTTCGAGATCTTTCAAGTTGGCAGCACTAGCGACAAAGAAAAACTGATAGGGTGTAGTAGACACACCTGCAACTGGGTTCCAGCCAGCGCTCATGCTGTGTGTAGCTGTCCCATAGGTGTAGGTTAGCATTTGCGTAATAAAGCCGGCACGTGCTCCAGCTGTTCCTTGCGCGTATAAATAATGGTGCTGTATCCAAGGCAACCTACTGGAAACTGGTGCCACACTACTTGATGGATTATTGGGATCCACATTGATATCCAACCAATCCTTACTACAAGAGATATTAGCCAACAAAAATGCCGCTAATACGATCGTATATATAAAATATTTTTTCATTTCTTCAGGTTTTAAAATGTAAGGTTCAATCCAAAAGACACTCCAGCAGTGCTAGGAACACCATTGTAATCAATACCGACTGAGCTTGATCCAGTAACCCCTGATCCTGCAGCGGAAGTTTCTGGGTCCATACCTTTATAGTTAGTCAATAGCCACAAGTTTGTACCTGTCAATGTTGCACCTAAGCCTTTAATGGCTTTACCAATTCCAATCCTACGGATCACCTCATCGGGCATTTGATAGGACAAGCTAACTGAGCGTAACCTCAACCAATTTGTATTGACCATAAAGTTGGCACTCTCCCGTGTGTAATAATCGCTCCAATAGTCTTGGATGATTTTCTTACCGCTGGTTTGCACCCCTTTAACATCATACATTTGATCCGCCTCAAAAGTAAATGACCTTTGCTCATATTGTGGATTATCCGAGCTACCTCCAGTTTCAACAACACCAGACAGATCCAGGCGGTCTCTTTGCATGGTTCTCTTACTCATCCCATTGACCGTCATGAAGTAATCCGTTCCATTATAAATGTCTCCCCCCATTCTAAAGTCAAACAAGAAGGAAAAGTTCCAATCTTTATACTGGAAGCTGTTATTGAACCCTCCTGTTAATCGAGGCTCTCTATTTCCAATTTCATAGGTTGTTAAGTTATCACTAACAGGCATCCCTGTATTACTGTCCAATATCAATTGCCCATCGTCAGTTCTAGACCATTTTGAGCCCGATATAGCCATAAAGTTACCGTCATTAAACGAGGCCGCTTTGGCGTTCCCCACCTGTACATCTGTCACGTATAAAATATCAACCCCTTGCAAAAGATTATGGACCGTTCCCCTGTTACCTCCCAGGTTTAAGGTAGCATCCCAAACGAAATTTTCTTTGACAATAGGCTTACCCGTTAAAGACAATTCCATACCCTTGTTATAAATATCTCCACCATTAACCGAAACAAATATATACCCGGTTGATTGGCCTAACCTAGGGGAGAGGATCTGGTTGTAAGAGTTGTTGGTGTAATAAGCGTAATCCAATCCTAAACGGCCGTTGAAGAACCTTAGTTCCATACCAATCTCGAAAGAATCAGTCATTTCAGGCTTAAGGAATGGGTTCCCTCTAGACCAGTTGTTCCCTGATCCAATATAACCTCCTAAAAACTCCCGAGATGGCCATAAGTAGGTGTTGGTCACATAAGGTGCTGCATCTTTACCCACTCTAGCCCATGAAGCCCTAAGTTTTCCAAAGTTTAAAACTCGCTTGTCTTCTAAAAGCTCCGAGAACACAAAACTTCCTCCGACGGAAGGGTAGAAATACGATTGGTTCTCTACAGGCAATGTAGAAGTCCAGTCGTTCCTGCCAGTAAAATTCAAAAAGGCGATGTCTTTATACCCCACACTCAGCTCTCCAAAAAGTCCATAAAGGCGTTTCTTAGAGTCCACATCTTGAAACTTACGGTTTTCATTGACGATGTTATCAAAACTATAAAATCCATCTACAACAAAATTGTAGCCCATACGGCGGTTGGTTTTGCTATGGGTTTGTTCCGAAAAGAAACCCAGCATCAATCCCAAGTCAAAATCCCCGTACCGCCTATTCATATTAGACATGAGGTTTGATGACCAATATTTAAAGTTAAAATCACTCTCAGACATCATACCGTTTTGCCATATTTGCTTAACTGCACCCTCAGGAGCAATCAACACGGAGTTTCTGGTCGTATAACTGTCAATACCTACCCTATAAGATAGATTCCACCAATCAGTTATTTGCGCGTTAGCATTTAAATTCCCTGTAATGCGCTCTGTGTCATCGGCCAATGCATTTTGGTTGATAATCCAAAATGGATTCTCTACATCATCTTGCAGCTCTTGTCTTCCTTCAAATAGGCGATACTTACTACCATCCTCATTTAAATACCTAGACATATCATCACTCCGGGCCCATCGATAAACAGAGTTCATGGCGCCAGTACCGCCAGAATCGTATAATCCAGCAGAAGTTAGCGTCTTATCGGTATTGGCTAAAGAATAGGCAACATTGGCTCCAACAGTAAGTATCCCATACTTTTGGTCTCCATTAAACCTAAACGTTGTTTTGTCGAAGCCCGTATTGGGAACTATTCCCGTCTGATCGTATCGAGATGCCGACAAATAGAAGGTTCCATTTTCATTTCCTCCTGAAATATTCAGGTTGTGATCCAATTGCGTGGAGTTATTGAAAAAACTACCAATGTTGTCAAAGTTAGCCTCTCCACTGGTGAAGCGCTCGCCCCAAGACTGCGTAGTGTAATCGTCTAACACTCCTGCTGCGTTATAATAGCCACGCTTGTAAATATTTTGCTGCTCGGGAAGGCGGTTTACCCAATTTGAACTTGCTCGGGTGGAAAAGTTGACGTTTGTACGTCCGGCTTCCCCTTTTTTTGTGGTAATAATCACAGCACCTGCTGCAGCTCTTGATCCGTAAAGTGCGGCTGCTGCAGGCCCTTTAAGGACCGATACATTTTCAATATCCTCTGGGTTAATATCCATCACCCGATTGGAGTTTGAAGTAGCCGTTGCAAGCGCACCATCAAATGCGCTATTTCCTCCAAGCACAGTAGAGTTGTCGTAGATAACTCCATCCACAACAAATAGCGGCTGATTATCTCTTTCTAAAGAAGTTCCACCCCTTAAAATGATTTGTGCACCCGCCCCTGCAGAACCGGAACTTTGGGTGACGTTCACCCCTGCAATTTTTCCAGATAATGAATTAATGACGTTTGCATCCTTGTTTTTCATTAATTCTTTAGCATTAAGGTCTTGCACGGCATAGCCAAGAGCTTTTTTCTCCCTTTGGATGCCCATGGCCGTGACTACTACCTCATCGAGCAGCTCGTCTTCGGCAAGTAACAGCACTGAAATTTGTTTCCCCGCTTCTACCTTTACCTCTTGAGGATGATAACCTAAGCTTGTAAATCGCAATAGATCTCCAGATTGCGCTGCAATGGTAAACTCCCCGTTACTCCCCGTACTTGCGGAACGGTTTTGTCCAACTACCGTCACCGTGACCCCAGCTAAGGGGCCGCTGTCATCTCTAACAACTCCAGACACCTCTTGCTGCATTTTTTCAAATGCTCTGGTGTTAAAGAGCTCCGAATGACTAACATGCTTACTAAACCCTTGTTCAATACTGAAGCTAGAGGTAATACAGCACGCCAACATAATGTGTATAATTCTATTCATGGCTTTTTGGTTTTACATCATATAATTTAGTTTTCATTAATTAGCTTAATAAGGGTATTTATTCAAAATCATCA
>DXEZ01000257.1 GCA_019114715.1 Candidatus Sphingobacterium stercoripullorum
ACTTTGTGAGATTGAAGCATATATAAAAAAACGTGCAAATAGATAAGTGAGGTGGATTTTATGTCATATGCATCTGGTATGGCTATTGGATTAACTATTGGACAACAATTATTAAAATTTTTTTCTAAAGATGGAGGAAATAATAAAACTTTTAGTTTTTCAGAACTACATCAAGGATTGAATACTATAAATGAAGAAATAAAAGCACAAAGTTTTCGTTTGGCACATGCTATAAAAGGGCGTCGCCGTTATTATATTGATGCTTTAAAACAAAATGAAAAATTAGCTAAAGTATTAAGTTTAAAATTGAAAGAGTTACCATATATAAAAGAAGTTACTACTAATATTAATACGGGAAGTTTACTTATTATATATAGTTGTGTAGAAAATATTATAGATGATATATTTGCACAGTTGAAAAACAAGGTATTTGCTGTTAAACATAAAGTAACTCAAATGAGTAATCAAGCAACTACTATGGCTAGTGATACTATTTTAATGGTAGTGAAAGAGATAAATGAATGGGTTAAGAAAAAAACAAATAATGTCATAGATTTACGTGTACTAGTATCAAGTTTTTTTGCTTTAAGAGGTATACGTAAGATTTTAACTATGGGGCAACGTCCTAATGGACCACAAATGCTATGGTGGGCATTTTCTATTTTGAGAGGAATTGGTAAATAATGACGAATCAAACTATGAGATATTGTCAAATTCCATTACAATCTTATTTAACTGTAAATCAAAGAAATAAATTGACTTTACGTTTACATGCAATTAAAAATGTTGTTCTAGTAAGATATTATTCAAAGGCAGTACGTATATTTTATAAAGATAGTATAAATAAATTAGCAATTATACAGGTTTTAGGTTATAAAGTAAATATACCAGTAGTTAATAAACCAAAAGAAACTTTGCCAGTGAAGAAAGATATCAATAATGAATTACAAGCTTATAAACGAGATGCAATTATTTCTTTAGTAGGCTTTGTGGGTTTACAAGTATTGAAAAAATTTGCTCCGCAAGTATATACAAGTTTAAATATTGTGCGTAGTTTATTTGTATTGGGAATTGCACGTAATGTAATTAAAAATGGTTTAAAAGGTTTAATAACAGATGGTCAGCCAAATGCTGATACACTTACTTCGACAGCTGTTATTGCTTCAGTATTAGCAGGTAAACCAGAATCTAGTTTAAGTTTAATGACACTTTCTAATGTAGCCGAAATGCTTACTATTTATGCAGCAGAACGAGCTAGAAAACATATATCTAGTTTGTTGAAATTAGATCAACAATATGTATGGCGTGTAGAAGATGATGGACATGAAGTAAAAGTACCCATAGAAACTATTAAGGTAAATGATGTTATTGCAGTGCATACTGGAGAAAAGATTTGCGTTGATGGCAAGGTTTTAAGTGGTAATGCGGCAATTGACCAAGCTTCAATAACAGGTGAATCCAATCCTGCTTTAAAAGGACAAGATGATCTAGTATATGCAGGTTCAGTAGTACAGGGTGGACAACTTACTATTTTAGTACAAAAGGTGGGAGATGATACATCACTTGCTAGAATTGTACATTTAGTAGAAGATGCTCAAGCTCGTCGTGCTCCTGTACAAAATTTCGCTGATCGAATGGCTAATATGTTAGTACCTATTTCTTTTATTGGGGCTGCTATTGTCTATGGAGCAACTCGTGATTGGCAACGTGTTTTAAACTTATTATTTATTGATTTTTCTTGTGGATTAAAATTGTCTACAGCAACGGCTATATCAGCAGCGGTGGCTATGGCAGCTAAACAAGGAATTTTGATAAAAGGTGGAAATTATATCGAAGCTTTAGCTGATATTGATACTGTAGTAATGGATAAGACTGGCACAATTACAGTGGGTGAGCCTAAGATAATAGAAACACATACAGCTGAGGGTGTTTGTGAAAAGGAAATGATATTATTAGCAGCTTCAGCGGAAATTCATTCTGTACATCCATTGGCAGTGGCTATTCAAAATTATGTAGAAGAACAAGGCTGGATAGTACCTGATCATATAGATTCAGATACAGTAGTAGCTCATGGTATGGAAGCTAATGTGGCTGATTTTGATGGTTTTAAAGGTGGACATATTATTGTAGGTAGTCATCATTTTATGATGGATAGAGAAGTAACAGGTTTGGATAAATTTAATGATATTGAAACTATGCCAGGTTATAATATTTTATATGTAGCACGTGATGCTAAACTTATGGGCTTAATTATCATTAATGATCCAATTCGTCCACAAATGAAAAAGACTTTTAATCAAATGCGTCGTCATGGTATTGATGAGATTGTAATGCTTACTGGAGATAGTGAAGAAGTAGCTAATACAGTAGCACATAAAATGGGAATTGATAGTTATTATGCAGAAATTTTACCAGAAGATAAGGCTGAAATTGTAAATAAATTACAAAAAAATAGTCATGTCTTGATGGTAGGAGACGGTATAAATGATGCGCCAGCATTAGCCTTTGCTGATGTAGGTGTAGCACTTGGTGGTCGTCGAACTGATATAGCTGTAGAGTCTTCAGATATTACTATCAACTCAGATAATCCAATAAAATTGATGGATGCTTTAGAGCTTGGTCAAAATACAATGAAATTAATTCGTCAAAACTTTACAGCTACAATTACTATTAATTCAGCGGCAATGCTTCTTGGTGCTTTGGGTAGAATTAATCCACTTGTAGCAGCTATTATTCATAATACGGCTACTTTAGCGGTAGTATTAAATAGTAGTAGAATTTTGATGGGAAAAGATAATTTTTTTAATAAATAAATAATAAATTAAAATAGGTGTGATTTTTCATACCTATTTTTTTATTTGATGAATTGTCAATCCAAGTGCGACACTTCTTTT
>DXEZ01000258.1 GCA_019114715.1 Candidatus Sphingobacterium stercoripullorum
CCATATGAACCCTTTCTAAAATGATAGTTTGAGCACTTTTCATTATAGGTCATATGGGACTTTTTTTCTACACTAAAAAAGGCTCCATAATCTCTACAGTGGATTTACCCACTACAGAAATTATAGAGCCATTGTTTTTTTCTTTTTTGGGAAGAATCTCCTCTGTGCATCTTATATGTTGATTTTTGCAACTTATAGGCCAAAAGAATATAAATTTTATTGATGGAGCTATACTAATAATGTCAAACGTGACAAATTTTAATAAGGAGGAAACCTAGAGGATTAGTGGTGAAATACTTAAAAAACTTCTACTCTTGCTTTGCATTGGTGCAATCTACAATCTATATTTTACTCTCATAAATTCAAGTTTAACGTCTTGGATCAATATTATTATATTCATAATATTCGGATATGTTGAAGTGTTTGCTTTAGAGTTATTATTTAAATACTCCATCAAATTTCAGAAAAAACATCTATATCCAAATACTTACTATATTTTTAATATCTAGTATAGTTGAAATGGCATATATGCTGGTTGTTGGCTTGAGTTTTACTATAGCAATCCGTTTTGTTTTGCTAGAAATACCTATTACAATCATTGGTTTATTGTATTGGAAGTATCATGTTGATAAAATTGAAAAATTATTAAGAGACAAAAAATCTAATCTATCAAATTGATTTTTATGATTAACATTGCTATTCTAGTTTATCAATTACATAAGTTTCGAAAACTCATTTTTGATAATCTCTTGATAACCTGTGGTCTGAAATAATAGGTTAGATAATAAACGAATAAAGTCTCTAATAGGTGCTTGGTATTACTGACATTTATCAAAGAATGACAAATGAGATAAAAAAGGATCTTAAGAAAGCTACAATTCTCAAAACGTTAATCAACACGATTATATTAACGTTTATGGGCATTCAAGAGTCATCTCTGGCTGGCAGTGTCTACTACAGAAATTATAGAGCTTAAAAAGCACATAATTTCTTGTCAAATGCTATTTTTTTTTCTACAATAGAGTAGCCGCTTATATAAGAGATGCTTTTGGCATTACACAACATAGCAAGGAGAGATAAATGACATTATTTGACGGCATCACCTTTAAACACCCCGTTTTACGCGTGAATAACCGTGACCACAATATTGATTTTTACAAACGACTAGGATTTAAATTGGTAGTTGAGGAGAACGCCCTTGCTATTTTTTCAGCTAAAAATAAAAAGGCTAGTTTCATCATTGAAGAATCGCCACATCCCCGTACAAGAGCTGTAGAGGGCACTAAAAAGACCAATCAACTGGTCGTTAAACTCCCAAATGCAAACGAGTTATTGGCTGTTTTAGGAAATGGTGTTGTTGTTGAACGTTTGTTTGAAGGCGACAAAGGTTTCGCTTTTGAAACGATTTCTCCAGAAGGTGATCTCTTCTTGCTGCACGCAGAAGACGATGTAGCCACTTTGAAAGAAATTGAGCCAAAGAGCTTCCCTCAAAACGGAGACTTGGCTATCGTTTCAGATTTTCAATTTGAGCAAATCACGCTTAATGTCGCTAATGAAGCTGCAGCACGTGCTTTCTACGACGATGTTTTTGCTGGGGAATTTCTTGTGGATATGCGTTTTGTTCAGGCCAGTGGACCTGATTTGACAGTAGAACCGCATGAAACATGGGATTTGGAGATTTTGGAATGCCAAGTACCCCAAGACTATGATTTGAAACACTTGTCTGATTTTCTAGAACAAAAGGGTCAAGAGGTTTACTTAGACAAAAAAGAAAAAGTCCTTGTGCTTTCAGACCCTAATCGCATTGAAATTTGGTTTACAAAGTGATGGATTTATTAGATATTGTCCATGACCAAATGACACGTCATATTTACAATGGAGCCTCTGTGGCTCTTTTTAAAAATGGTCAGTGGACGGAGCATTACATTGGTACAATTGATGGGAAAACACCTGTTCAACCCAATCGCATTTACGATTTAGCCTCAGTATCAAAAGTTGTCGGTGTGGGAACGGTGATGATTTCGCTTTTGCAGGAGAAAAATTGGGATTTAGACGCCCCTTTGGTGCACTGTTACCCTGATTTTCAGGACAATACGGTGACCTTGCGGCAACTCTTAACCCATGGCAGTGGCATTGATCCTTTTATTCCTAACCGTGATAAGCTAAACGCACAGGAGTTGAAAGCGGCTATCAATCACATTCGAGTGACCGACTCTAAAGCTTTTTTGTACACCGACATTAACTTTTTGCTGCTAGGTTACATGTTAGAATACCAGTTGGGGCAATCCTTGGATGAGATTTTCAAAGAGCTTGTTTTTCAGCCTTTTGGGATGGAAAAGACCAGCTTTGGTCCTGTAAAAGGGGCGGTTCCAACGCTTTCAGGTGTTACGGACGGTATGGTTCATGATCCCAAAGCTAAGGTTTTGGGCCATCACTCAGGTTCTGCGGGCTTGTTTTCAACGGTCAAGGATTTGGAAGTGTTCTGCCAGCATTATTTGACGGACGACTTTACTCGTGGCATTTGGCGTAATTTTAGCAGTACGGCAAAGGAGCGCTCTCTAGCTTGGAACAAGGAAGGGGACTGGTTGGACCATACAGGCTATACTGGACCTTATATCGCCATTAATCGCAAGGAGCAAAAAGCAGCGATTTTTTTGACAAATCGCACCTATGATTACGATGATAGACCGCTTTGGATTGAAGAACGAAAATTGATTTCGCAATGGATTCAGAAACATTTCTAAGTATGTCCGCCTCATAGTTGAGGTGGTTTTTTTGATGATCTTAACAACACAAAAAGCAGCCTTGCCTATCGACAAGACTGCTTTTTTCGGCTCTATAATTTCTGTAGTGGGTAACACCCAGTCAGAAGTTATGGAGCCTTTTCGTGCATAGAAAAAAAGACCCATATGACTTATAATGAAAAGCGACGAAACTACTCATTAGAAAGAATCATATGGAAC
>DXEZ01000259.1 GCA_019114715.1 Candidatus Sphingobacterium stercoripullorum
TATGCAGGTAAGCAGATCATCTCGGCATCTAGTGAAAAGGAAATGAGGACACCAAGAAATGCTCAGTCTAAATACGGCCTGGCCCTTTTAGAGAACACGGATATCATTCCTGGGGTAACCCTAGTGGGGCACACGGGAGATGCTTACGGATTATACAGTAATATGTATTTTGATCCTGCTATAGGTCTGGGAATTGTTGCGATTACCAACGGATGTGTGAGTGGATTTGATGGAGATGATTTAGAGTTTAGTAAAGAGGTCGTTTCGTACTTATACGCTGCCTTTAAGGAATAAAGAGGCTTACTGATAGGTTTGCATGCACTTTTGATATTAGAAGAACCATTTCTAGATAGTACTGTCTGGTAAACATGCAGCGTGTATTGTTTGTTTCATTACTTGCTTGAAATGGGTTTCTTGAATTTAAGTATTTAAAAACAAGATTAGCGGTCTCCAAGCTTTCGTGCTTACACTTTTTTGGCATATAACACTTTCCCTGTCAAAAAATTATGGCTACTCCATTTCTTCAGCTAAATCATGATGGGCAGACCAGACGACAAATCTCTATTGGTAGCAGGAGGTATAGAGTTTGTGTTTATTGCGACTTTAAATCTTACGCTAGGAATCATATAATTCCAGTTCCTCATCATTATGCATCATTTTAGTAAGGTGTTTCTTTTGGGTGATTTTTTGTTTTTCTTTATAAGCTAAAACATCCACCAATTTAATTCTGCAATGGTTACCTACTTTGACATAGGGCATTTCACCCTTTTCTAGTAGACCAACCAAAAACGGTCTTGAACAACCAATAATTTCTGCGGCTTTCTGCGTAGTCACCTCTGAAGCCATAGGAACTATAGATCTCGGCTGTCCTTTGCTCATTGCCTCCAATACCTCGCTTAAAAGTTTCAATGCTTTGATTGGAACTTTAATCAATTCTTTTGTTTCTTTAATTTCAATTTCCGGCATATCCGAGCTAAGCTGCTTTATTGTTTTTGCCAGTGCTTGATAAGATTCCAATGCTGCTTTTTGCTCCCGCATAGTGGATTTATTTAAGGTTTTAGTGGTTTCCATATCCTCTTTCATGATAAATTAGAATAAACATAACTAGAATATACGAAACATACGAAATACTTGAAATATGATTGCTGAAAAACCGAATTGGAAAACGCCTACTCCTTTTTTAATTATTTTGAGTGATATGTGCTAATGGGTTAACTATTAGGTTGTTGTTTGTCTATGCCTTAATGGCGCTTTTATTGTTCTTGAGTAATTGTCAAAAAGAAAGTTTAGTTTAAGCTGTTTTGAATACTAATTCGATCTATCCGCTACGGAGCTATTTCAAACACGCTCGTAAAGAACTCAAATTCCTTTTTCGGCCCCTAGTCCTAGTTAATAATCTTTCGTTCTGGATTTCTTGAGTGGTAATCCGCTTTGGTTTCTTCTAAGGCCTTAGCACCCATTGACTTATTAATGAAGGGATTCAGGCCCTAGAGCTGAAGAGAAAATACCCTTACTTTTACTCGGTGAAATCGTATGTATTCCAATTGAAAACACCTAAAATCAAGGGAGGTCAACTTCGTGAAAAATTGGCTCTCGCTTTATTTTTTAACCTTCGATAGTGATTACAAAGAAAAAACACAAAGTTTTTTGAAAGTCTGAATGATATTTGCGCTATTATAACTAAATTTGGCGCATGCCTCAGAAGATATTGATTTTAGATTTCGGCTCGCAATATACCCAGCTTATAGCCCGCAGGGTAAGAGAGCTTAATGTTTACTGTGAGATTTTTCCATTCAATAAAATTCCTGCTATAGACGATTCAATAAAAGGGATTATATTATCTGGTAGTCCGTATTCCATTAACGAAGAGAATGCTCCTAACTTAGACTTGAGCAAGCTTCCTGAAGATATTCCCTTACTTGGGGTATGCTATGGAGCTCAGCTATTGGCCTATTCGAAAAATGGGCGCGTAGAAAGCGCTTCTAATCGTGAATATGGACGAGCCAATCTCCAGAACATCGTTACAGAGAATCCCCTATTAAAGGGCGTAGAAGAAAATTCCCAAGTGTGGATGTCTCATGGAGATACGATAACCGAATTGCCTGAAGAATTTCAGTTGATAGCTTCTACTGAAGCTGTACCTGTTGCTGCCTTCCAGCAAAAAGAAAAGATGGTATTCGGCCTGCAGTTTCATCCGGAAGTTACTCATAGCGAGCAAGGCTTGCAGGTACTAAAGAATTTCATTGTGGATATCTGCCATTGTGATCAAGGGTGGACGCCAGAGTCTTTCGTGGAGTCTAGTGTAAATACTTTAAAAAGAGATTTAGGGGACGACCATGTTATTATGGCCCTATCGGGCGGTGTAGACTCGACCGTTGCAGCGATATTATTGCATAAAGCGATAGGTAGCCGCTTGCACTGCGTATTTGTTGATCACGGATTGCTTAGAAAAGACGAGTATGCTCAAGTACTGGAGTCCTATAAGAATATGGGCCTTAATATAAAAGGTGTGGATGCGAGTGAGCTGTTTTTAGGCCGCTTGGAAGGCGTTTCTGATCCGGAGCAAAAGCGTAAGATTATTGGAGCTTCGTTTATTGATGTTTTTGACCAGCATGCCAAAGAGGTTGAGGCGCAAGGTATTCAAGCCAAGTGGCTCGGACAAGGTACCATATACCCCGATATCATTGAGTCTGTTTCTGTCAATGGTCCATCAGTCGCAATCAAGTCACACCATAACGTAGGTGGACTTCCCGACTTTATGAAGCTTAAAGTAGTAGAGCCTCTAAAAGCACTCTTTAAAGACGAGGTGCGTAAAGTAGGAAGCGCATTAGAGATTGATCCTAATATCCTAAACCGTCACCCATTTCCAGGGCCAGGTTTAGCAATTCGTATTTTAGGAGAGATTACTAGGGAAAAGGTACAGATTTTGCAACATGCAGATCAGATCTATGTAAACCATCTGAAATCTTCAGGTTGGTATGATAAGGTTTGGCAAGCGGGCGCCTTGTTCTTACCGGTTCAATCGGTAGGAGTAATGGGTGATCAACGTACGTATGAAAACGTCGTTGCATTAAGAGCAGTACAGTCTGTTGACGGGATGACCGCGGACTGGGTGCACCTGCCATATGATTTATTAGGAAAGATTTCCAACGACATAATTAATCAAGTAAAAGGAATAAATAGGGTTGTTTATGATATTAGTTCAAAACCTCCTGCAACAATTGAGTGGGAATAAAGGTAAGTTATCGGTTGCTTTAGCCTCCAGTTTGGTGCTGTTTTCGTGTTCGGTAAAACAGCCCACCGTCTTGAAATCTCCGGATTACTCAGGGAAAACAGAACAGCCAAGCGATAAGGATAGGGATGAGGAAAAGGAGAAGGAAGTTTCAGAAAATGCAGTTGAGAAGTATGCTGGCAAAAATATTGCTTTGCTATTGCCTTTTCAACTGAATAAAGTTGCCTCGGATCAAATAGAAGAAGAGGATGTGAAGCGTTCCGCTATGGCACTTGATTTTTATCAAGGTTTCCAGTTGGGACTGGAAGAGGCAGCTGGTAAAAAAGATAACTTCCAGTTGCGTGTATTGGATAGTGAGGATCAGGAGCATACCAATGCGAAGCTGGCGATTTCTAAAGACTTAGAAGATGCTGCCTTAGTTATTGGACCTGTTTATCCCAATGAAATAAAAGCATTTGGAAACTCCAGCTCAAATCGTTCCGTTTTACAGGTTAACCCACTAGCGGCGACGATGCCTAGAGAGTTTGGTCTCCCGAATTTAGTGAGCCTTACCCCATCTATTGAAGTGCACCAGCACGCTATGGCCAGGCTGCTACATGAGAACCAAAGGCTGGGAGATCAGATCCTAGTGTTGAACAATAACGATTCTGATAGCAAGCAGTGGTTGACTAGGCTCACCGATATGCTCAGAGATGACGAGCTGGAGTACAGAGAGGTGAACTCTGCTAATCAACTAGAGGACGTGCTGGAGCTCTCAGGTATTAACCACATTGTGTTAGGAACAAATAATCGTTTCCTTGTTTCCACGTTGATTCAGAATTTGAATGAATGGAAAGAAAAGGGATACGAGTTTCGGATATACGGTCACCCTATGTGGTCTAGGTTTGATTTCTCTAGCCTAGATGATGTAGATGGCCTGCAGGTGACTATCACCTCAGAGTCGCACCTTCCAAGGAATTCCATGGCTAAATCGCGTTTTGATAGAAAATACGAAGATACATTTTTAGTTAGGCCTTCAGATAACTCCTACAAAGGCTACGATGCAGGGAAATATTTTGGAGAATTGCTAGCTAAGCATGGCGCAAACTACCCGGATGAATTATTAGAGCGTTCATTCAAAGGGTTATTTAGCAGTTACGAGTTTGATTATAACCCAGAATGGGGTTTTTCGAACCATTCGGTGGTATATAAGGTTTTTAGTAGGGGCGAATTTACAATTCAATAATCTTTAGATGCAAAAACAAATAAATCCTAAAAGAATAGGACAATATCTTAATAATGCAGTTAGAGCATTGAAGGCTTATCATAACGATGAGCCTTTTGCTAATTTTTTACGTCGCTATTTTAAGGCCAATAGGCAAATGGGCTCTAAAGATAGACGTATGCTTTCACAATATTGTTATGGTTTTTTTAGATTAGGCGGCGCATTAAGCGGCCTGCCTATTGCTGAGAGAATTGTAATTGGTGAGTTTTTAACGCAGCAGCAAAGTGATCTGGTTACTGTTGAGAAAGCTGACTGGGTAGGTAAGTTGAATCTTTCTACAGCGGAGAAGCTGGACTTTTTAAAGCAAGAAGTTAAGCTGGATGAAAACGAGCTATTTCCTAACCTCCAAGAGGTATCTAGTCTGATCGATAAAGATAAGTTCTTAGAGAGTCAGTTCAGTCA
>DXEZ01000260.1 GCA_019114715.1 Candidatus Sphingobacterium stercoripullorum
TGTAGAAAGTATATCGGTGCTAAAAGATGCGGCTGCAACTACTCAGTACGGTTCTCGAGGAACCAACGGGGTTATTGTAGTTACCACTAAGAGTGCTGGTTTTGGGCAAGCAGGAGAGTTTTCTGTGAACCTAACTACTGGGGCTAGTAAATTCAACAAAGGGAAGTTTAAACTGATGAACTCGGCGGAAGTTTGGGATGTGTTCCAGAATTTCACCAACCCGTCGGCAATTCCTGATAACGTTACCGAGGATGTCCTAGACACAGACTACGACTGGATTAAGAATGGTACGCAATCTGCGCCACATACCGACTTAAACCTAACCTACAGTGGTGCCTCAGAAACAACCAAAATTATGGTGGCCGGGAACTACTATAATGAGGAGGGGACCGTCAAAGGCTATGAGTATGATAGAGCGACTGCTAGGATTAACCTAGAGCATAAGCTAACGGATAATTTAACTTTCAAGCCGAAGCTTTACGGTTCTTATCTATCTTACGATAACCGCCAGCATTCCATTTATGATATGTACTTGAACATGCCTTGGGATGCACCGTACCGCGATGGAGTGATAGTGAACCCAGTGGACGCTAATAATAGAGTGCTCTGGTACGGGCGTGATGCTAGAAACTACCTGTACGACCTGCAGTACAATTACGGCCAAGGGCAGACCTTAGATTTGCACGCAAACTTTGATTTCTCATACCGTATCTCCGATAGGTTTACATTTGAGTCCATGAACAACTTAACTTATTACAACCAGACTACTATGGGGTATACAGATCCAAACTCCAACTCCGGCTTAAGTAATAAGGGTTCGGTATCTCAATTTGCCTCTAAGAGAATAACCCGCTTTTTCAACCAGATGTTGAAGTATAACGAGCAGTTTGACAAACACAACCTATCGGCTTTTGTGGCCTATGAGTATTCAGACTATATGTATACGGATGTAGGGGCAACTGGAAAAGGTATTACGCCAGGATCTGTTATCATCAATAATGCGGCGGATTTCTTAGCCCATAGGGGAACGAAAAATGATTATGCTTTTCAATCGGGTCTTTTGCAAGCCAGCTACGGATACGACGATAGGTACAACTTACAGGCCTCATTCCGTGTAGATGGAGCTTCCCGTTTTGGTAAAAACAAGCAGTACGGTAGCTTTTACTCAGTTAGTGGTGCATGGAACGTGCATAGAGAATCGTTTTTTGATGTTTCAGCCATCAATGAGCTACGTGTAAGAGCATCTTACGGTTCTGTGGGGAACGTTCCAAACTCGCTGTACGCTTCTTACGCCACCTATTCTTTAGATGGACAGTATAACGGGGATGCGGCAGCTATTCCAAGTCAATATCAAAACTTAGATGTAAGTTGGGAAACCTCCAAAGATGCCAACTTAGGTATTGAAGCCAGGTTGTGGAATCGCGTAAACCTAAATGTGGATTTATACCATAAAAATACAGACGGTTTACTGTACTACGTGAATTTCCCTGCAACGGCTGGCTGGTCTGGATATTGGGACAACATTGGAGCCATAAAAAACCAAGGAGTAGAGTGGAGCGTGGATGCAGATATCTTTGCACCAGAGAAGGAATTCCAGTGGAATGTATCCTTGAACTTTGCACACAATAAAAACGTAATAAAGGAGCTGAAAGACAGCGCCGATATTCCTAGTGGTAACAAAAGGTTTTCTGAAGGTAGAGACATCGACTCTTGGTACATGAGAAAGTGGGCTGGTGTGAATCCAGAAAATGGAAATCCGCAATGGGAAATGGTCGATAGCGAAACGGGTGAAGTGACCCACACATCGAACTATAACGATGCGAGCTTACAATTCGTAGGAACCTCCACACCTAAATATCAAGGTGGTGTATTCTCAACGATGAACTATAAGCGCGTGAGCCTTACCGCTTCATTCGCCTATTTAAAGGGAGCTTTAGCTTACCACTCTGCACGTGAGTATTTTGATGCAGATGGTGCCTATCCATACTACAATCAAATGGCTTTACAAGATGGATGGAGTCGCTGGTCTGCCGATAACCCCAATGCAACTCACCCAAAGATGGATTACAATAACAACAGTGGATCCAATAAAACATCCACCAGGTATTTGGAGGACGCTTCGTTCTTTAGGTTGAGAAACTTGACACTAGGATACCAGTTTGACCCGTCACTAACCGAGAAGATCCGCGTGAAAAACCTAGGGGTATTTCTATCGGTGGATAACTTATGGAATTCGACGAAGTTTTCAGGTTTAGACCCTGAGGTTGCCCTTTCGGCGGCAAACCCAAGTCCAGGAGGATCGGAAGCGGGAGATGCTACATCGCAATACCCGTCTCCAAAAAGAGTGTTGTTTGGTTTACAATTTTCATTTTAGAACCAGTAGATATGAAGAATAAGATTCAAAGATATATGTTATGGGCATGCATTGTAGTTTTCTCGGCATGCTCCTTGGATAAAGACCCCTATACGGCGCTGACTAATAATTCTATTGACGATACGCCGGGGGCTATAGAAGCCCTAAGTTTAGGGAATTACCACACCTTAAAGTCCTGGGTAGAGAACTGGCACAGGGTAACAGAGTACCCATCGGATAACGTTTCTTTAAGTGGAACTACCACCGATAACTTCTTTTACAATTACAACTACCAGCGGATAGTTACCAATAGCAGGGTGAATAGTTATTGGATCAACTCCTATAAAATTATTGCCGGTACTTCTTCCCTGCTCAGCCAGCTGGAGGAGAATGTAGACGATGAGACCGATCAAATTATAGCGGAAAACTTATACCTAAGAAGTTTGATGTATTTCTATTTAACCAATGTGTTCGGTAGGCCCTACGATCAAAACCCTGAAAGTAGCCTTTCGGTGCCGCTAAAATTGGCCGATGATCCTTTTGAAAACCTACCAAGGGCAACCGTCGCTGAGGTATATGAGCAGATAGAAACTGACCTACTGAAATCTCTCACCTTGTTTAAAGAATACAAGAGCAATATTTACGGTAGCCAGTATGCAGCTGAGGCGCTTTTAGCTAGGGTTTATCTGTATATGGGTGATAATGAGAAAGCTATAGAGTATGCAAATAAGGTGATCGATTCAGGTAAGTTTTCTCTTCTAACAGCTGCTAATTATAAGCAATTAGCTACAGCTGCTCCAGAGAACAACTCGGAGGTAATATTTGCTATTAAGTTTGTAAAAGATGTGGACTACTCGGACAACGGCTGGTATACAATAGGATCAATGTATGCATCGATCGATGGTGCCGGCTGGGGGGAGATGTACGCTTCACGAAGCTACCTAGAGCAGCTTAGGTATTATCCCGAAGACGCTAGGCAGCAGTTTGTTGAGCCTGTAGTAACGGACGATTCGGAACTGCATGCTTATTACGTAACCGATGACTATAAATACCAGAGCGTGAAGGTTACGCAGCAGGGAGATGATTACGTTTATAGTGAAAATGGTGTCAATAAAAATCTAATCAAAGAGTCCAATGGTGCTGGTAGTTACGTTTACTTTTTAGAGAAAGACGGAAAGAAAAGAACTGCCCTGATAGATAAAAAGCTGGACAATAGAAACGGTTATTTAAAATACTACATTCTAAAATGTTCAGGCCAAGAGGGGCAAGCCCACCTTTGGTCTCCAGTAATATCTCGTTTGGCAGAAATCTATCTGATCCGCGCGGAAGCTTATGCTAAAAGCGGACAAACTGCTAAGGCACTAGAGGATGTCAACGTTCTTAGAGAAAGAGCAGGAATCCCGGAAGCTGGTCTGTGGAATACAGGTAACTTAGGCAGTAAGACAGCGTTAGATGTGGTGATGGATGAGAGGAAGCTTGAGCTTGCTTGGGAAGGACATAGGAAGTTTGATGTATTCAGAAATGGCTATACTTTAGATAGAGCCTACCCAGGTACACATATCGCCAATGAAAACTCTTATTATCAAATACAGCCTGATGAAAAGGTTGTCATCGAGTATATTCCAGAGCAGCAAATTACTCTAAGTAATGGCGTGCTAAAGCAGAACCCATAAACAGCCCAGCTGTTTGATTTAGGCCTTAAGAAATCTTGAAAGATGGGCCATTAAAAAGCCTCATTTGTAACCCAGTTATAGATGAGGCTTTTTAATGATATGCAAAATTGAATTTATCCGTTTCTTTTCAGCTGTTCGTCCAAAAGTTGACGTTTGAGTTTTTGTTCTTTTTCTAAAGATTTTTTACGGAGCTGCTGCATTTCTTCTTCTATTTCCTCTCTATGCTTTTTCTCTTCTGTGCTGGTTGATTTTGCTCTTTTAAAGGAGCTTAGTAAAAAAGTCACCGCTAGAGCCAGCACGATAATGATGGTCCAAACGAAGGTGTGGTAACTTCCTTTTGAAAAGTTAATGCCTAAGAACGATATGTTATCTACCCGTTCTTTTTCTTTTGCGAGGGCAGCGGAAAGCGTTGTAATGCTATCTTGGGAAGAAATCAATTGATTTTTCTGTAGCTCACTTTCTGATTTGATCTCTACAATCTCTGTGTTGAGCTTGGAGAGCGTATCGCGAACGCTACTACGTACAATTTCAACATTTGTAGGGCGAATAAGCTTAAAGCCACCTTGGGACTTAGAGAGAATTTGAATGTAATAAAACTGACTGTCTATGGTTGTGTTTTGTAAGGCCGTAGGTAATGAAGGGCGTTGAGCCTGAGATGTTAATACAAAAGTAAGTAGTAGGGAAAATAGAATTATCGCTCTGTTCATAGTAATTTACATGT
>DXEZ01000261.1 GCA_019114715.1 Candidatus Sphingobacterium stercoripullorum
AGGGGCTAAAAATGCGCATATTGGAGCTGTAGTTAAAGGTTTCACGCTACCTAATGAAAAAGGGGAGGCGGTAGATTTTGATGACTATAGAGGGAAATATGTGATGATCGACTTCTGGGCATCCTGGTGTAGCCCTTGTAGGGCATCTTTCCCAAGGATTCGTCAGGTATACAGCCAGCTACAAGCAGAAGGTAAAGATTTTGAAATTATCAATATATCGATAGATCAGAATAAAGATGCTTGGTTAAAAGCTGTCGAGCAGGAGCAGAACCCCTGGCCACAGCTTTATGATGATGATCATATTTCCTATTCACAGTTTGATGTAAAGGCTATTCCAACGACTTATTTAATCGACCCCGAGGGAAAGATTATCCTTCGTGAGGTAGGCTTTGATCCAAAAGGTGGGGGTAATATGGAGAAAAAAATAGAAGAAGTATTTAACATGAAATTTAATAAAAGCGAATAATGAGAAAGATAGTTTATTATCTAACCTTTGCAGCACTTATTGTAGCGCAAGGTGTTAATGCACAGCAGAGTAAGACAATTACAGTTAAGGGTAAGGTTAAATTCCCTCCAAATCAAGAGCACCAAGAGAAATTTCCTTTTGTACTTAAGGATAAAGGTGGCGCGGATGCTGAGGTTCTTCAAAAGATCAATCTGAAGGAAGACGGTACTTATGAAATAAAAATTCCTATTGAAAAGCCTAGGCTATATTCATTGGATGTATTTGGTTGGGATAGAATTACTTTCTGGGGCGGTAGCGATGATTTGAAGATCAACTTTAGAGGTGAAGATACGGCGAAAATAAAGATTAAAAACCCTCCGTATGTTTTTATTGAATCTGAAGGAAAAGAAAACCAGTTGATCAATATGCTCAATTGGGAGAACTACCAGAACTATCAAAATGTCATTGCTATTGGGAAGCTGCAATATCAGGCCATGCAAAATAAAGACAGCGTGATGAACGCCAAGCTCATGGAAATGATGAACGAGCAGTATGCGAATATGAGTGTCCGCATAAAGCGTTACGTGGAGACCTTTAAGAACGATCCTCAGGTGGTTTACGCTCTAAGGATGGTGAGCCCAAAGAGAGATCAGGACTTCATTATGGAGCACGTAGATCCATTGATTGAAAAATACCCTTGGCTAGCGGAGGCGAAAGAAATCAAGGAGAACGTCAATAAAGAGCTAGCGGCTGCTAAGAAAAGCGATATTGGTTCTAAGTTTATCGATATCAAACAAGAAACTCCAGAAGGTGAGGAGCTTAGTCTTTATGATGTACTAAAAGGTAAGAAGTATGTACTGGTGGATTACTGGGCTTCTTGGTGCGGACCGTGTAGATCTGAAAACCCGAAGATCGTGGAGGTGTATAACAAGTACAAAGACCAAGGGTTTGACGTTTATGCAGTATCCTTAGACGATAAAAAAGAGAGATGGCTGCAAGCCATAGAGGCAGATAAGCTTCCTTGGCACCAGGTGTCTGACCTTAAAGGGTGGAAAAACGAGGCTTCACAATATTATAACATAACGGCTATCCCATCGAACTTCTTAATCGACGAAGAAGGTAAGATCGTAGCTAAGAATTTAAGAGGAGACGCTTTAGAGAAAGAGCTGGATAAACTCTACAGTGGAAAGAAAACAGGCGGAATGATGATGATGTCTCCGATGTAGAAAATTTAGCTTCCAATTATTAACAGAGATGGCAGGGTTAGGTAATACTAGTTCTGCCATCTTACTTTAGGGGTTCTTTTGGAGGGTGGATACTAGGATCTCTAGGCGGGTTTTCTACGGGCGAATCGTCCTGTTGTGGCGTTTTGGGATCTTTAATTTTACGTTTTTTATCTGGATCCTTGATGGGTGTGTCGTCTTTCTTAGGTGGATGTTCTGGGGCACCTGGCTCTGGATGTCTCTTAGTCATGGTATTTCGTTTAAAGGGATTTGATCTATTTACCGCAAGCTCTCACGATTACAAAGCAATTGCTTAGTGATTGCGCAATGCTGCTATGAGCTTGTCTTTTTTCATCTTGTGACGGTTTTTAATGCCTATCTTTTTTGCCTGTTCTAATAGCTCCGCCTTAGTTCTATCTTCCAGTTTGGACGCTTTGCCGCCCTTTTTACCTGAATCGGGAGTATTGGCAATCCTGGCTGCTTTCTCTTTACTGGCACCTTGCCTTCTTAAGGCTTCGTACTTCGCGTCGTCTTTGATTTGTTTTCCGTGATCTTTTGTCATGATTTTTTATTTTAAAAGTGAATAGTTACTGCATTTTATTATTCGTATAGACTATCAAAAAAGGTGGGGTTATCGAGTTTCATAGCTATTCTATAAGCTGCGTTCATTAATCCTACGTGGCTATAGGCCTGTGGGAAGTTTCCCCACTGGCTGCCGTTACCTTCATCGACATCCTCGCTAAAGAGCATCAGGTGATTTGCGTATTTTAGCAGCTGCTTGAACACCTCCTGCGCCTCATCCAGCCTGCCTACGCAGGCCAGCGCCTCCACATACCAAAATGCACAGACTAGAAAGGAAGATTTGGGCTTACCGAAATCATCGTAATGGCGGTAGCGATAAAATAAGCCGTCTTTCCCTTTGAGCTCTTTTTCTAGTTCGGCTAAGTGCTCCTTGGCTTTCTTTGAATTGGGATCTAGGTATTTCATCATGATAAGTTGCAAAGTGGAAGCGTCTAAATCTCGGCTATTTGTAGCATGTTGATAAACCCTGCGCTCTGGATCGTAACAACTCTCAATATGTTTTTCTGCTTGATCTCGAATGTCTTCGGCCTGCTTTTCGAGGGTTTCCATTTTATATTGCTTGGAAATCTTTAATGCGGCTGTTGCCCCTGCCCACTGAAAAAGATTGGAATAGCAATGCCTATATTCGAAGTTCCTAAACTCCCAAATGCCAGCATCTTTTTCGTCTATGGTAGATTTTATTTTCTTCAGCACAAAGTGTGTCCACTTGCGGGCGTACTCTATATTTTGATGGCGGAACCTGTGGTCTGTAAATAGCGGGAGCAGGGCAATCATGATTTGTCCGTACACGTCGTTTTGTATGTGTTCGAATGCCTGATTCCCCACCCGGATGGGGTGGTTCTCTTGGTAACCGGAGAGGAAGTCCAAGGTTTTTTCCTCCAGATTAGCCTGTCCCATAATGCCGTATAACGGTTGTAATCGCCCTGGGTTCGCCTGGGCTATATTGGTGATAAAGAGGGCATATTTCTCCATTTCCTCGAAATGGCCGATGTGATTCAGTGCTGTTAATACATAGTAGCTGTCTCTCAGCCAGCAGTAGCGGTAGTCCCAGTTCCTCCCCGACCCAGGATACTCGGGCAAACTGGTAGTGCTTGCCGCTATAATCGCTCCAGTATCCTCGTATTGGTGGAGCTTGAGTACGAGCGCTGAGCGGATCACCTCCCGCTGATAGAAGGCGGGGATAGATGCTTTTTTTACCCACCTGCGCCAGTAGGATTTCGTTCTAGAGAGGAAGTCCTCTGCTGTTCTTTCAATGGGTGCTTCAAAAGGGCTCCCAAATGTCATTATTAAATAAATAGGACGACTAAGTAGGAAGGAATGACCATCGTATAGATGGCTTACAGGGAGGTTGGAAGCTATTTGTATCCTGATGTTTCCACTCTGAAAACGGATGTGGTTGCTTCCTCTGATTTTTGTGAACTCTCTTTGTCCGTAATCGTATACGGGCTTGCAAAGGACCTTTATAGCCGGCTGATTTTCTATAGGTTCTATCTTGCGTATTAACGTTAAAGGCTTGTAATAACGCTCGTACTGCTCAAAACGCGGTGCGAAGTCTGTTATTTTGTAGCTACCATCTGCGCTCTTGATTCTTGTACAAAGGACGTTAGTATTTTCAAGGTAATACTGACTGGAATGCTTGATCCCGTTAATGGGCAGTATACTGAACTCTCCACCTTTCTCTTTATCTAATAAGCTCCCAAATACAAAGGAGTCTTCGAATGAAGGCCAGCATAGCCAGCTGATATTGCTGTTTTTTTCTACATGTGCTATGTAGGCACAATTTCCTATAATTCCACTACCGTAGGTATGTCTTTCCATATATAAATCATTTTATTTTTTCTGCTAGCTCTTTTAATAGCTCTAGAACGCTAGCTTGATTTTCTGTATAAAACCTTGCTGAGGAGTGCTCGCTACCGACTTTTATTGTAAAAGACTCTTGTGGCAATTGGTAAAACATATCTTCATCGGTTACGTCATCGCCTATGGCTAAAATAAAGTCAGGCTGGTAATTATTAACTATTTCCATGCTGGCGCTACCTTTATCTATACCGCAAGGTTTAACCTCAATCACTTTATTTCCTTCCAATAGCTCCAAGTCATATTGTACAAGAAGGTATCGTAACCGTTCCTTCAGCTCTCCAATTCGGAGATTAGCATGCCCTAACTCAGCACTTCTATAGTGCCACACCAGGGAGTGGGTTTTCTCTTCTATATGAGCACCCGGAGTAAGGTAAACGTACCGACTCATTATCCTGCGAACTGGAATCTTCCAAGTAGGGCTTGGAGGCATATTGCTTTTCCATTTTCCATCGGGATAGGTGCTCCAGATACCATGCTCGGCGATCAAGTAATCGGCTTTTGTGCTTAACCAAGTCCCTAGCTCTTGATAAGAACGTCCACTTACGATAACAACCTGTGAAAGACTGTTTTGTTTTAATTTCTTTAAAAGGGCAATTACCTCGCTGGTGGGTTTTGCGGCGCTAGCATCCTTTTGCAATGGGACGAGTGTTCCATCGTAATCAAGGAGTAAGAGGCTCTTTTTGGCAGAAGAATATGCGGTAAGCAGGGTGTCTTTTATCTTCTCGTTTATCTTTCTTGTGGTATGTTTCTTTTGCGCTGCCTTTATCTCCCTAAAGCGTATAAAGAAAATCCTAATCCAATGGAATATATTAAACTCTTGAACGACCTTAGCATTTTTTCTCATTCTATTACGTCTTTCATCAATAGGCATATGAATGGCTAGGTGCAGAGCCTGTGTGATGTCGCTAATAGAGCTTGGATTTATTAGGAGGCTCTCTGATAGTTCTTTGGAAGCTCCCGCTAGTTCACTTAATATGAGTACTCCATCTTGTGAATGTGCTTTTGTAGCTACATATTCCTTGCATACCAGGTTCATTCCATCGCGTAAAGAGGAAACTATACAAATGTCAGCTGCTAAATATAAAGCGCAAAGGTCTTCTATGGGAATGGAAGTGTAAAAATAGGCAATTGGTGTCCACTGGTTATCACCAAATACAGAATTGATATGTCCTACCAATCGGTCAATCTCATCTAATAATTGCCGGTATTGGTCTACGGTGTCTCTTGAGGGGACTACCAGCATATACAGTACTACCTTGCCACATAAGTTAGGGTTTGTTTTTAGGAGCTTTTCGTAACCACGCAAACGCATGGTGATACCTTTGCTGTAGTCCAGTCTATCTACTGAGATAATGAGTTTCTTGTGATCAAAACTTTCTTTTATCTCTTCGGCTTTTTTCTGAACGACTTCTTTTTGAGAAAGAGCACTGAATTTATCAAAATCTATTCCCATGGGAAATACTTCTATGAAGATGTCCCTACCGCGAACATGTAGGCTGTGGTTTTCAAAACTTAAGTCCATTAAGTTTACGCAGGCGTTTCTAAAGTGCTGCGCATCGGTGAAGGTATGGAAGGCTATAAGGTCCGCTCCTAAAAGCCCT
The DNA here is from genome assembly GCA_019114715.1 of Candidatus Sphingobacterium stercoripullorum. Lineage (GTDB taxonomy): Bacteria > Bacteroidota > Bacteroidia > Sphingobacteriales > Sphingobacteriaceae > Sphingobacterium > Sphingobacterium stercoripullorum. The sequence continues at coordinate 5,712 of DXEZ01000261.1, forward strand.
TCAAGAAGTTCATCTCTCCAGGGTATGTACCTAAATACTTCATCAGGTGGGAATGGTATATGCTGGAAGTAGCTTATCGCAAGCTCAGGATTGTGCTCTCTTAGTAAGTTTGGTAGGAGCATCAGCTGATAATCATGGACCCAGACTTCATCTTTAGGGTTTACACCGACTTCTTTTACTTTTTTAAAGAATAAATCGTTTACCTCTTTGTAAGAGTTCCAGTATCCCTCATCGTATACAGCATAGGATAGCCTATAGTGAAATATAGGCCACAAAATTTCGTTGGAAAACCCCTCGTAAAAACCTTTAAGTTGCTTTTTTGTGAGAAAGATAGGGACTAGAGACATTTCCGCTAGTTTTTCAGAAATAATAGCCTTCTCTGAGTCGTTTTCCGGAACGTAGCCTGGCCATCCTATCCATATGTTTTTACCTTTTTTAAAAATGGAACCAAGTCCAGTGGCTAATCCTCCTTCGCTGGGTATAAATTGAAGTTCCCCATTGTGCTTTTCAATACGCACGGGGAGTCTGTTTGAAATGATTATTGTTCTTTTTTTTGACATGTTTTTTTGGTAGTGTCTTATTAATTAGACTCTTTTGATTTGAGATGTTCTATAATTCATAACAGGCCGTAAGGGGGAATTGTTTTGCAAAGATTGTTAAGGTTTTGTAAAAAACTGTTCTGGGATAGGAAAGCTTTAGAATTTAGGTTCAGATTTAATCCTAAAATTTGGGCGGTTAAAGGGAGGTCGGATGCCGAATAGGGGATAGGTAAAATTAAAGGGAATAAAAAAGCGTCACCTATATTTAAGTGACGCTCCAGAATTTTTGGTTATCATTTATTACATGTCTGCACAGGAAACTTTCTGCTGCCCGTAACCAGAACCTTTAAGACGCGTAACGTTAATTTTTGCTTGAGAAATTTCTACTATGTTGTCCCTATCGTTATGCCAAGTCACTGTGTTTAGTTTATATTTTATTCTTTCTTTTTTTCTTGATAAACTTGTTAAGCCACAGGATTCATCTGAATTAAATTCATACTCAGAAGTAAAGTTGTAGATTTCTAAAGGGAATAGCGGTCCGTTACTAACTTTACTGCCGTAAAGATTAATTGATCCGTCTTTTCCGATCACAACGCGAATAGCAGGATTCTCAGGTGTTCCTTTGATATCCCAAATTTCGGCCTGATCATTTGCGCCATAAATCGTACCATCTTGAAAGCGAATGTTTCGAA
>DXEZ01000262.1 GCA_019114715.1 Candidatus Sphingobacterium stercoripullorum
TTGCATACCTAGCAGCCGTATTTCCAATATCTCCACGCTTGGCATCAGCGATACTTAAAACATCTTTTGGCAGAAGCTCCCAAGTTTTGCGCAATGACTTCCATCCACGCTCGCCGTAGCATTCAAAAAAGGCAATATTCGGTTTATAGGCAACACAAAGATCACTTGTAGCTTCAATAATCTCCTTATTAAAAGCGGTAATGGGATCTTCTAAATCCAACAGATGATCAGGGAGCTTCTCTAAATCGGGATCCAGTCCGACACATAAAAAGCTCTTCTTTTTCTTTATTTGCTCTATTAATTGTTCTTTATTCATTTATTCGCTTGCTAGGTCCATTAAAAACTCGGCGACATGATCACCAGAATAATCTGCCATCCCCTCGTGTCGAGCGGCAATCTCTCCTTTTTTATTCAATATCACGGTTGTAGGTATTGCTCCAGAGAGCCATTCACTAGGAATCTTTCCCTTAGGATATACTAATGGGAAATCTAAGTTTTGCTCCAGCATAAATTGCTCAGCCTTCTGTGTAGCCCCATCAATCTCCACCATCAAAAATAAAATATCCTCTCTATCCTTAAGCTTATTATATAGTACCTGTATAGAAGGCATCTCCGCTCTACAAGGTGGGCACCAGGTTGCCCAAAAGTTTATAAACACCACTTTCTCTTGAAGACCATCCATATGCAACTCTCCTAAATCTCCATAAAAAGACAGTCCATTCGGTAAATGGGACGATTCGTTAATTTGGTTCTCAACCGGTTTATTTAATGCTGGCTTGAACAGGCCAATTTTCATCAACCCTTGCTGCATCCATACACGGCTAGTTGGCCAAAACATCAAAGCGGTAAGAATAATGAGGATTGCATAGGAGACCCATTTTCCAATTTTTGATTTCTTCTTTTCTTCTTGTCTCATAATATATAAGGCAATTATCTAGTATTAAACTTATTTAAATATTTTAATAACACAGAAAAGTCTTTTGTGTAATCCGCTTCTATGACGTAAGTGCATCCAAAGGCCTTAAATGTCAACCCTTTGGCGTGCAAAGCGAACCTCTTGATGAGCGGCTGTTCTACTTTGTCTTTCCCTAAAGAGAATCCTCTTTTTTTAATTTCAGATAGGTAGACGGTTTTACCTCCATAGAGCTTATCGTTAACAATGGAAGCTTTCTGCGAGGCAAGATGCACACGGATTTGGTGCATTCTTCCGGTAATAGGTTTACACTCAACCAAAGTAAAATCTTGAAAGACAGTTAGGCTATTGAATATTGTTCGCGCCTCCTTGCCGTGGCTCTTGCTCAGTATGACGTTTTTATTACCCTTATTTAAAATCGGGTAATCTACTTCTACATCCTTAAAATAGTGCGCACCGTGAACTAGAGCGTGGTATGTTTTATCCACAACTCTTTTCTCAAAAGCTATAGATGCATGGCGGTAGGCCTCGGCATGCTTAGAAAGAAGTAGAATTCCAGAGGTCTCTTTGTCTATGCGGTGACAAACTTGTAAATCTGGATTAAACCTTTTTGCCATCCTAACTACACTCTGCATACTTCCTGCTGTGGACCTCTCGTCTAAGGTAGAAAGAAAGGCAGGCTTGGAAATCGCTAAGTAGTGCTGGTCTTCAAAAATAATTAAGTCCTCAAAACGAGGAGTTTTGACACCTAAATCTAAAGTTGTGTTCATATTGCAAAACTACAAATTCTCCATCAATAATTTAGCTTTTTGAATCTTTCAAAGCGCAAACATGCCTAGAAATCCCAATTATTCTCAATTGGGGAGTGCGTTTAATTTTTAATCTGTATTTTTGTGGTGGAATTAAAACAAAAAAATGTCACACATTACACCCAATAAAAGAATAACTACTGCACGTCTTAAGCAGATGAAAGCAAAAGGTGACCTTATTACTATGCTTACAGCTTACGATTATACCATGGCTAAAATATTAGACGATAGCGGTATTGAAGTTCTACTAGTAGGTGACTCTGCTGCGAATGTATTTGCAGGACACGACACCACCTTACCTATTACTGTTGATCAAATGATTTACCACGCATCAGCGGTTTGCCGCGGAGCATCGCAGGCACTCGTATTAGTAGACATGCCTTTTGGCAGCTACGAAGAAAATGCTACTGATGCCTTTAATGCGGCCGTAAAGATTATGAAGGAGTCTAGAGCGCACGCTTTAAAGCTAGAAGGAGGTGTTGAAATCGTTCCACAGATAAAAAAAATAACAGCTGCAGGAATCCCTATTTGTGGGCACTTGGGCCTCACCCCGCAATCGGTCAATCAATTTGGAGGCTTTGGAGTCCGCGCCAAGGATCAAGGGGAAGCTGAGAAGCTTATTTCAGATGCCATAGCTTTAGAAGAGGCAGGATGTTTTGCTATTGTTGTTGAGAAAATCCCTGCAGAACTGGCAAAAACCGTTAGCCAGAAAGTTGCCATCCCAATTATAGGAATAGGATCTGGAAACGGATGTGATGGGCAAGTGCTCGTAGTGAATGATGTATTGGGCTTGACAAAAGACTTCAAACCTAAATTCTTAAGAAACTACTTAAATTTATACGAAGAGATCTCTGGTGCTGTGAAAAACTACATTAGCGACGTCAAGACCAAAGATTATCCCAATAAAAACGAACAATACTAAGAAACTTATATGCTTCGATTGATTTTAATACTCTCGGGTATATTTATTTTAGGGTTTTGGCTAACCCGGAGTCTGCGTCTCCGGGTTGATCGTTTTACGGGTTTCCACCAGCAGCGTTACGACGGATATGTTTTAATAGAGCCCCTACCCCATATTGTAGATCAAACCTACAAAAGTACGCTTAAAAGCTTGGGCATAGGCATCGCATTTCTACTGGTTATAGTATTCCTCGGCGTACGCGCTAGAATACTTCTTTTATTTCTGCCTATTAGCATGTATTTAATATTACAAGTAGTTGTTTTAATCAACCACCTGCAACATAGCACCCGGCAGAGAGTATGGTACAACGCGTTAACGGGTGAGGCTATCTTGCAAAAGGGAAAGCTAAGACCAATTAAAATTAATCTTCTAGGAAACCTGCAAGCAGTAGAATGCATAGAGGACGTTCAAAAAAACCAAGGCAATCTAATCTGCTACTATAAAATTAAACTTACAACTGGTCAAGACATTCGTCTTTCTTTTTTATTAGAAAAAGACAACCCCGTTTTTTTAAAGCTCATGGAGTCAATCAGCGATCGGGTAAAAATCACACGCATCAAAAAACTCTTCCCATTCATATAAGCGCCTTGCTTTAGCAGCCTCTTTTCTTACTGGCTGGCAAATACTCACTGAAAACAGTCAAATTCTAATTCAAAAGCCCCTACTTCTCACTGATAGTTGTGAAAAATAAAAAACTTGATTCTATTTGTTATAATATAAAAAAAACTAGGATTCTAGACATTACCAAATTAAAAACTGGAAAGGAAAACTCAAAGAAAGGAGATAAAACAGCCCTTAGAAATAGATTTTCAAAACGCTATGTGAAACATCAATAAAATTCTTAAATTTCAGTTGCCATCAAATTTCTCTTACGTGAATATAATCTTCAACTATTTATCTAAAGCTCGAACAGCAGATTTAACAGCTCCTTTAAGAGTTTCTTCTCTATTTTTATTTTTGGTATTTAGTTCGATTTCTTTACAAGGAACAGCATTAAATGTTTACCTAGGCATTGATAACCAACCTGAATCTCTCTCTCTTCCAGAGGATTCAATTCGTGTAGAACAGTTAATCAAAGAGTCTCGGAATGCCGATCATATTGAGAGCAGCCTTAGTGACATAGAAATAGCCTCCCAGGCCGTCGATTTGTCTTTCAAATTCAACGACGGTTCTTTATATGCAAAAGCATTGGATAATTTAGGGTTAATCTACCGATTCCGACAGCAATACGCCGATGCGTTGGAGTTACACTCGAAAGCCTTCAACTTAATAAAAAACTCTAAGAGTGAACCTGCATTGCAAAAAATGATCTATGCAAACAATGCAGGACTCGCTGCACGATACAGTGGAAAGTACAAAACAGCCACCACCTATTACCTACAAGCTTTACAAATTGCTGAGGAAAACGATGACGCAAAAAACATCTCCATTTCAAGCAACGGATTAGGCCTTACCTATATGGCTATACCAGATATGGAGCAAAAAGGATTATTTTACTTATTCAAAGCCCTGCAAATAGCTAAAAGTAAAGGCAATAAAAAGGGTACTGCAATGAACCTGATAGCAATTTGCAATCACTACATAGAAAAGGATTTAAATAACATAGCGCGGTTTTACCTTCAAGAGCTCTTAGAAATAAACCAAGAGATAAACGACAAATTTGGATTAGGTGTTACTTACCTCAGCTTTTCTGATTCATTCATTAAAGAGGACATTGATAAATCAGAATTCTACCTCTTAAAGTCCATAGAAATATTCACCTCCCTTAATAACAGCCGTCAGCTAGCAATCGCCTACTACCAATTAGCTGACTTGTACCGTTATAGCAATAAAGACACGCAGAGCATGCAGATGTACCGTCAATCCTTTAACGCAGCTAGCAAGCTGAAGCTTTGGCCTATAATGCGCTACAATGCTGGTGAGCTGTACAAGCTATATGAGAAAAGTGGCGATTATAAAACGGCTTTGGAATACCATAAAAAGAAGTCAGAAATTGCCGATAGCATCAATTTAAACGATCAAATAACGCAGATCAATATCTTAGATAGAAAGTACGACTTTTCCCAAAAAGAACAGCAAATAAGGTTATTAACCAAAGACAAAGAGGTTCATGAATCTCAAATGAAACTACAAAAGGAAAAAGTACGTATCAGCGTGGTTGTTATGGTTATTCTAATAATTTGTTTTTGTACCTTCCTCATTCTAAATAACATCAATAAAAAACGTTCCAGGAAAATTGAGCAACTGATCCAAGAACAAGAGAAAGACAAGATTAAAGCAGATTACGAAAAAACGCTCTTAGAGTCCCGGATTTTAGCACAGCAAACAAAAATCAATCCCCACTTAATCTTCAACTGTTTAAATGCCATAAAGTACTTGATTCAAACCGACCAGCATCAAATTGCTGACCGGTATATTTTACACTTAAGCCGCTATATCCGGTTGGTCTTAGAGACCTCCAAAGAGCCCACAATCAGCTTATCAGAAGAAATAAACCTAATTCAGCATTACATTAAGCTGGAGCAAATTCGGTTTAGAGATTCATTTGAATTTATTGTAGAAAATAAACTCGAACCTAACCAGAATATCCATATTCCAACTTTACTAACCCAGCCCTATGTAGAAAATGCTATTTGGCATGGACTCTTACCTAAGAATTCCGAAAGCAGGCTATTGAAGCTATTGGTATACAATGCACCAGATGGAACTGTAAGAATTATAATAGATGATAATGGTGTAGGTAGAAGTGATCCCGATACAGCGCCTAAAGAGACTTTTAAAAAGAGTATGGGCAGTATCATCACCCAAGAGCGGGTCCGTTTATTTAATGAGGAAAACCAAGGGAAACCACCGCAAATTGCAATAAATATAATTGACAAAAAAGATGTAGAAGGTCAACCCTCGGGTACCTGCGTGGAATTAATAATCACAAGAGCCTAGCTCCCTCTAGATAGAGGCGAACCATTCCTGAAACTGTTTACCTAGTAAAAAAACTGGCTTCGTTTCTCCCGACAATGCAGAAACGAGTCCTATTAACCACATGATAAAAAGGACAATGAAGGCAAACATTGAAATGATTAACCCTAGAAAAGGAATAACGTTAACAACACTTATAGCAATTCCCAACAACCCAATACCCAAACTCTGTCTTACATGAAAAGCAGTAAAGGGATTTTTCTTTTCTTGATTCAAAATCAATGCTACAATTAAACCTATGATGGTTATATAGGCTACTATCGCCAATCCCTTGCCTTCTTCGACCGATGTTGTATTCTTCTCTTTCATTGTATACAAGTTTTAATGATATAATACCCTTAAAATTTTATAATCCACTATTTAACAGATTAAAGGTATTAATAATAAATATAGAAATATAGGCAGAAAGAGTAACCTATAGATTAGAGTTAGTATTTAACCATTATGAATTAGAACAGCTATGGCAGTTCATAACATATCTAGAAAATTCTATAGATAAAAAGCTTACAGAGTATATTTTGTAATCGATTTAAACAGGATATCTTTGAGTTGCTGAATATTCTTACCAGTAACAGAAGAAATAAAAACATGTTCAATGTCTTTTGGCAATTCTTCCGCCATTTCTTTTTGCAGTTCCTCATCGAGCACATCGGATTTGGATATAGCTAGAACTCTAGGCTTATCCTTTAATTCTGGATTGAATTTTACCAGTTCGTTCATTAACACCTCGTACTCCTCTTGAATACTTTTGGATGTATCCGCCGAAATAATGAATAACAAGGTTGCATTCCTCTCTATGTGCCTTAAAAACCTGTGGCCAAGTCCTTTTCCTTCAGAAGCTCCCTCAATGATCCCCGGTATATCGGCCATAACAAAGGATTTCCCGTCCCTATAGCCAACAACTCCCAGGTTGGGCACTAAAGTTGTAAATGGATAGTCTGCTATTTCAGGCTTCGCTTCTGACACAACAGAAAGAAGGGTTGACTTTCCAGCATTCGGAAAACCCACTAAACCTACATCAGCAAGCAGCTTAAGCTCTAAAACAACACTCAGCTCCTTCCTTGGGAGGCCGGGCTGTGCATAACGAGGAGTTTGATTGGTTGAAGATTTAAAATGCCAATTGCCAAGCCCACCTTTACCACCTTCAAGTAGGGTGATGGTTTGACCGTCTTCCATAATCTCACCTATATACTCTCCTGTATCTGCGTTTTTGGCAACGGTTCCTAGTGGGACGTCAATAAATTGATCTTTGCCATCCGCACCAGTTTTCATGGTCTTACCCCCCGCCTCGCCATCATCAGCAAATACGTGACGCTGGAATTTTAGATGCAGTAAAGTCCAGAAGTTTGATGCACCTCTCAAAATGATATGTCCTCCTCTACCACCATCACCGCCAGCTGGTCCTCCTTTACTTGTTTTTTTGTCACGGTGAAGATAAGATGAGCCTGCACCTCCTTTACCGGAGCGGCAAAATATCTTCACATAATCGACAAAGTTTGATCCTTGAGACATACCTTCTAGACTTATATATTATAATAATTAGGCTACAACACCATCCACAATCGAGCTAAGCTCTGTGAATATGGTATCGATCGCCCCTATACCATTCACTTTATGTAATTTACCAGACTTCTCGTAGTAAGGCAATACGTGAATAGTTTTTGAAAAATATTCTTCAATTCTTTTTTTCAATTTATCCGCCGCATCATCAGCTCTCCCTGAAATCTCAGCACGCTTAGCGATCCGTTTGGTAAGTTCCTCTTCAGAAACATCAAGTGCCAAAACGGTATTGATTTGTTCGCCTCTTGTTGCCAGAAAATTATCCAATGCTTCTGCTTGCGCTACTGTACGTGGGAAACCATCAAAAATAAACCCTTTAGCTCCAGGATTTTTATTGATCTCTTCTTCCAGCATCGCAATGGTGATAGAATCTGGAACCAAGTTTCCTTCAGCTATCAGCTGGCTCACCTGCTCGCCAAGTGGAGTTTGATTTTTAATGTGTGCACGAAACAGGTCACCAGTTGAAATGTGCACCAACTGGTACTTTTCAATTAATTTTTCTGATTGTGTGCCTTTTCCTGCGCCCGGAGGGCCAAATAAAACTAGGTTAAGCATAATACGTGTAGAATTTGAATTAAAAAAAGCCTAATCCCTTATAAGAATTAGGCCTTAGAATTTGTGCGCTCAAAGGGAGTCGAACCCCTAACCTTCTGATCCGTAGTCAGATGCTCTATCCAGTTAAGCTATGAGCGCATACCTTGCAGATAAACCTCTATCCGTTTTGGTGATGCAAATATAGAAAATTAGAAATATTCAAACAAACTATTTGACAACTTTTTTATCTCTATAAATATTCACAACCTGTATAGACGTGTGAATCAACTATATATTACTTAATCCTTCTTTAAACAATTTGACGCTATTTTTTGAAATAGCAGCAAACGAGGGAAATTTCGCCTAAAAAATCGTATTCTCCTAGATTGGTTGGATTTTTGCATTTAGTCTATCTTAGTTTTAGAATAGATTTAGGTAAACTAATATAACTAATCCATCATATTATTCATTAATTTTGTGTGGTCCTGATTCAAGCATGCTATTCTAAACATTTGGGAATCGCGACTCTTTAAGTATTATACGTTATATATGAAATTCGGAAAAATAAAAAGTACAAAAATAAGAATCGGAGACATCTCCATTTCCTATAGGATAAAAAAAGGAACTAGCGATAACACCCCTACCCTCCTATTTTTACATGGCTTTCCCTTTAATAAAAACATGTGGCACAGTCAGCTTGAACTCTTATCGGATGAATACACCGCCATTGCAGTTGACTTTAGAGGTCATGGTAACTCCACCACAGGGCATGGTTTTTTTTCAATTGACGTATTTGCAAAAGATTTACTGGTATTTATTAAGAAATTAAAGTTAACTAATGTTTGCGTGTGTGGGATCTCAATGGGTGGTTATGTAGCCCTGCGTGCTTATGAAATCCAGAACGATGCATTCCAAGGACTTATTCTCTGCGATACCCATTGCTTTGCAGACAGCAAAGAAGCCAAACAAAAACGCTTTGATACCATCCAAGCCGTATTAAAACACGGAAAACGCCCATTTTCAATAGGGTTTATTCAAAAGCTCTTCACCAAAGAGGGAGAAGAAACCCAGCCTGAGGCCGTAAAAATGATCAAAAGCTCGATCAGGAGAAACTCCGTATCGACCATCTGCTCCACTTTGCTTGCCCTTGCTAGTCGTACTGACACATCTGATGTCCTATCCCAGATTACCATCCCTACTTTATTAGTACGAGGTAAAGAAGATAAAATCACCCCAAAAGAAGATATGGATTATATGCACGAGAAGATCAAGGACTCTCAGTTTGTAGAAATTGAGCAAAGTGGCCATCTGCCCCATTTAGAGCAACCTGAAGAGTTCAGTCAGGTTATCCATGAGTATTTAGAAAAACACTTTTAATATCAATATAAGTCATATTGACACTTCTTATTAAAAGTAGACATCCTGACAATCTTATTCTTCAGCCTCTAAACTACTCGCTATAAAATAGATAGACAACGTAAAAAAACAAGTCATTAATAATTACTGACACTTTTACCCTTTTAGGCAGCATGCTTTTTTAAGGCCACTGAAATATGGGCAAAAAGCATTTACACCAAATTAACATCTGCTTAACAGCCTTTTAACCTTGTGTGATAATAATATTACAAAGCAAATTCAAAACTGGCATAGCATTTGACTATTCTACCGTAATAGTCAGCGACTATTTATTTATTTAAATAATTAAATATTATATCATGAAAAAAGTATTACTTACATTATCATTAGCATTTGGAATCTTTTGTGTTAGCCAAGCTCAAACACAACAAGGAGATGTTTTATTAGGCGGTCAAGTTGGCTTTTCGACAACCAACATTAAAGACTCAGATAACAAAGCACACTCTTTCCAAATCGCACCACAATTTGGCTACTTTGTTTCTGACAATTTAGTATTAGGAGCTGGAGTAGGTTACGCATGGGAAAAAGACGAGCAATCAAAAGATGACTACTCTACTTCTGATTTAATCGGCGTAGCTCCTTTCGCTAGAAACTACTACGGTTACGGAGATGTGAAGTTTTACAGCCAATTAACGGTACCTATGGCATGGGGTAATAATAAAGTAGACGGAGAAAAAGTAAATTCTATCGCTAATTACGGTGTAGAATTAGCTCCAGGTATTGCTTACTTCCCAACTAGCCGTATCGGTATAGATTTTAAAGTAAGAGGTTTATACTTCAACTCTTCTACATCTAAAGATGCAGAAACAGGAGACAAAACTACAGCAAATGCTTTTGGTTTAGATGCAAGCTCATTCAACCCTACAGTTGGTGTTAGTTTCCACTTCTAAAAGTTAATATCACCTAATAGTAAAAGGCAATATCTAAAGATACTGCCTTTTACTTTATACCCCAATTTCCTTAACTATAACTAACCTTCAACTAAATATTTTATTTAATATTAACTCTTTAATGGAAAGCGGTGTTAAAACCCCTTCACCCGGAATCTCATTGCCAATGATAATGGGGAAATAATCTTTTTCTATCTCTACACTACCGTGCGAGCCTTTTACTAGAGAAGCATCCAGTGGAATCACATCTAAGACAGAGCGGAAGCCTAATTTTTTCAATAAGACTTTATAAATAGCTCGCGTTTTTGAAGTCATAAATACTTCAACCGGGTCGTAACCAGGCTTTTTATGGATATCCACCATCCTGGCATAATCTGGCGCTACGGCATCATCCAACCAAAAGTAATAAGTAAACCAACTGTTTTGATCGGCCATTAAAACGATATCTCCCGAACGCTTGTGATTTATCCCAAAGCTTTTTTGCTGCTCTTTATCCAAGATGTGGGCAATTCCTTTGACCCCTTGTAGTAATTCAATAATTTTTGCTGTTGTAGCCTCCGATCGGGTATAAATATGCGCTATCTGGTGATCAGAAACTGCAAATGCCTCGGATGCACCTGCATCTAGGAGCTCCAGTCCCCGTTCCACGCGTATACCGAGGTATCCCTCGTTTCTCAAGAGTCTGTTGATGTGGATGGGGTTATTTACCGGAGAAATTCCATATTCAGAGAGCAACAACACCTCTACTCCTTTTTCCTCAAAAAATCCTATTAGGTCTTTTAGTAGATCATCTATCTCCGTTAATTCCTGCCCGATGACCTCTGGATGTGGGCCGAACTTCTGCTGACAATAGTCTAAATGCGGTAAATACACCAAATTAAGTGTAGGCTGGTGCTTTGTCTCTACAAATTTTGCGGCCTCAGCAATCCATTTAGTAGAAACAATATCTGCGCCTGGCCCCCAGAAGTTAAATAAGGGGAATTGTCCCAATGCCTCTTGCAGTTCATCGCGCAAGCTTGCTGGGTGTGAGTAACAATCGGGTATCTTCCTACCATCGGCCAAATAATTTGGGCGCGGGGTAACAGAAAAGTCCACGCCATTGTACATATTGTACCACCAAAAAAGTTGCGCAACAGTAAACTCAGGGTTTCTTCTTTTTGCTTCAGTCCATAAACTCTCCTTTTGCACAAGTTTATTGGATTGTTTCCAGAATTTAATCTCACTATCTCTGTGGTCGTACCAGCCATTTCCTACTATTCCATGCTCTGAAGGCATAGTGCCAGTAACATAGGTACTTTGCGTAGTGGTAGTCACTGCTGGGAAAACTGGATCGATCTTATTGATACCCTTTCTCTTTATGTATTCATTTAAAAAGGGAGTGTATTTTCCCAAAACTGCCTGCGATAACCCTACAACATTTAATACTGCTAACCTTTTCATTTTTCTATATTTTATCTTTCAACCAATTAAGCTCTCGGGCTATAGATTGGTCAATAGGTAATTTTAGTGAATCAGGCAAAACTGCCCAAGTGTATGTTTCTACTTCTAAATAAGGACTCATAAAAAGATCCTTTTGAATATCCAGCACCTCTAAGATATCGTCTTGAGTTGACTCTAAGACACCAAATTGATCGGCAAAGACAGGTACATGAAAGTGGCTACGCCACTCCTCATCCTCACTCTCCATCATTACTGATAAGGCATCAGGCAAGTCTTTAAACCTTTTTAGCCCATTCTCATCCGCCTTTCTGGCGATCACCTGATGCAAGTAAATCGGCTCATCAAACTTTTCTAAAGCATTCTTTTGCTGGGCTCTATGTTCCATATCATCACCAAAAGTCAACTTCAAAGCTGCGCTTACTTGAATTTTACCAATTCGAATACCGTGGTCGCGAAGTTGCTGCATCTGCTTTTTATGCGCTTCAAACCCTAATGCAAAATGGCAAATGTCATAACAAACTTGCACGTGGGTTTTAATGATCCTCTCAGCTTGCTGCCCGTCGTAGTCAAAATGCTTTTGAAAGTAATGCCTACCAAGGGGGAGCAGAACATTGACATACCAGTCGAAAAATTCATCCCCAGTTTCTAAAATACCGTCCGGTTCGGGCTCAATATCCAAGTGAAGGATTTTTCCCTCTTTCTCCTTAATTGCGTGCAGCTTGGCTACCAGCTCGAGTATATTGAGCGTACTAGACCTTAACATTTCCTTCCAAGGTTCACTGCCCATTTCACCAAAATGATGGCGATAACCTAAAGGATTGGTGGAAATACCGCCATGCATGCCAGCGGGAAGAAGTTCCTTTAAAATCTCAAAGAGGTTTTCACTGTATGCCAGCCGCCGTTTATCCGACCAATCAGGCAGATGTACTGCATCTTTTACTTTACTTTTATGGAAGTCCCCAAAAGGAAAACCATTAAAAGTAAACACATATAAATCATTTTCCTTTAGCCAGGATTTAAGCTCGTTTAAAGCCCTCCCACGTTGTAACTCCTTTGCAGCTTTATCAGAAAGCCTGAGGCCAAGCGCCATGGGCCCATTTGGAGCAAACTGTTCTTTAATCGACGGCACATGTTCTTTCAGCTCTTGAAAATGTTCCTGCCAAGTTTCTCCCGAATGAATATTAGTGCAATAAGTTATATGATACCCCTTATGCTCCATCTTTAATATAATTTTTTAAATATTC
>DXEZ01000263.1 GCA_019114715.1 Candidatus Sphingobacterium stercoripullorum
CAGCTAGGATGTATAACAAAGATTCCTGGCGGGAGGATAGACCGCAGCGCATTAGTGGCTACGCCTTTAACCTCTCAGGGGGGCTTGGCGCTGGATCTTATTTTCAGGACCATATCAAACCAGGCACCTGGGTGCACTACGTGCTAGTGATCAATACCAATAATACGAGCTCCGCCTATCCAACTGGATACACTATCATTTATAGGGATGGAGAAAAAAGACAACAAAGAAATTTAAAAGACTACGATATCATTCCTGGAAATGGCACGGCGCCCATACGCATTGCAACTAGGGACTTAGGGTCTTTCTTCTTAGGGGCTATTGGCAAGGTAGCCATTTACGATTACGAGCTTTCCGCCGAGCAGCTCAAAGAGAATTACCTTAAGATGGTGAACTAATAAACTTTAAAAGTGATTGATAACGTATATAAATACACGCTATGCACGATGAACGGTATTATAATTTGACGATTCCTGAGCTGGTATATTTAATTAAAAACTTCAAGCAGCAGGAGTTGACGCCCGAGGAGCATGAGCTCCTTGAGGGCTGGCTCAATAGCGACCCGAGTAATAAGGTGATTTTTAAGCGCGCCTTGAGGGAGGACTCTGAGGCGGCCTTGGAGTTTATGCTTGGGGTGGATGTGGACCGTAAGTACGATGAGTTTCGTAGGAATATCTCCAGCCCAACAGCCTATAAGGAACACTGGAGGAGATGGAGCATCGCCGCTTGCTTTTTACTGGCTACCACTTTGTTCTCTGTTTATTTTTTAGGGGAGAGGCAGGCGGAAAAGGAGGCTAAAGTTGCCCTAGACCAAAATAAAGATTACTTCTTTAAAGACGATGAGGTCCTTTTTGTAGATGGTCAAAAGGGCCACATCTTTAAGGTGGAGCCCGAAGATGCTGGCGTGTATATCAACGAGCTTAGCCAGGCAGCCGCCCAGATGGATAGCGATCAATCTGGTAATGCCCTTAGCCAGGAGCAGGTTTCCAAGGTGATTACCCCCAAAGGAAAGAAAGTACAATTTTATTTAGATGACGGTACGTTGATTCATCTGAATGCTAGTAGCGAACTTTCCTTTTATACGAACCTAGAAAATCAAGACAAAAGGGAAGTATGGTTAAATGGTGAGGCTTATTTTGAGGTGACCCACAACCAAAGTCCGTTTATCGTGCATACCGAAAAAGAATCGGTGGAAGTGTTCGGTACGACCTTTAATGTGGATGGATTTAAAAACAGCTCCTATACTCAAGTTAGCCTAATTGAAGGAAGTGTTGCAGTTTCTTTAAATGTTTTAGGAGTAAGCGAGGTGCTGAGTCCTGGCAAACAGCTGACCTACAGCGGTCAAAGTGCGAGCTATACCTTAGTAGATGTTGCGCCAGAAAAAATGGCGATGTGGCTGGATGATTTAATCAGCTTTCATGAGGAGGATATTCAAAGTATCGCCACTAAGCTTTCAAGGTGGTACGATGTAGATTTTGTTTTTGATGATAACCCACCGTTGAGCTTATTTACGGCAACGCTCTCTTTAAAAGAGGGCCTACCGAGCCTGCTGGAGAAGTTGGGTTACACCAAGAAAGTGCGTTTTGAGCAGCTAGCCAACAACCAGATAGCCGTTAAGAAGATATAATAAGATGAATCAATAAGTAAGAACATGTAATTTAAAATAACCAAATATGAAGCTAAACTACTTTAGATCTTTTAAGAGGTTCCTTAAAGTCATTTGCCGGGGGAGAAGGCAGGTACTTTGGGAATGCTCACTTAAGGAGCGATTTGCAAATAGCCCGCTGGGTTATCAAATGAGGCGATTTAGTTTATTTATCGCATTTTTTGCTGTGGGCATCGTGTGTAGCTTCGCAGCATCGCTAGCTCAGAGTGTCTCTCTAGTAGGTAAGAGCATTACCTTTGAGAAGCTCATTAAGGAGATCAGCGACAAAAGCTCTCTGAAATTTATTTATACCAACGACCACGTTAAAGCTATGCGTCCGAAGGACCTTAACTTAGTTAATGTACCTGTTTCAAGGGCTCTAGATGAGTATTTCAAAAACCAGAGTATCCATTACAAGTTGGAAGACCAAACTGTGATACTTTTTGAGGCACCAGAGAAGCGCACTGCAGCAAATGCAGGCAATAGGGCTCGAGTGCAGCAACAAAACGAAGTACGCGGGCGTGTTATTTTGGATAACGAAGGGGAGCTGGAGACTACTGCTGGTGTTTCTATACGCGTGCAGGGAACTAATCGTATCGCGATGACCAATGCCAATGGAGATTTTAAGATTGAAGCCAAAAAGGGCGATATATTGGTGTTCTCCATGTTAGGCTACGGCTCGGAAAACCGGAAGATAGACGACGAAAGAGAACTTCGTGTTACCCTTAAGGCTAGCGCCATGGGACTCGATGACGTCGTTGTGACGGGGTATCAGACTCAGGAACGACGGACTATTACCGGATCTATGGCTCAGCTGAAAGCAGCAGATTTTGAGCATATGCCATTGCAGTCTTTTGATCAGGCAATGCAAGGAAGGATGTCCGGAGTTCTAGTTCAAGGAGGATCGGGAGTACCCGGGGGGCCTATGCGCGTAGAGATCCGCGGACTGGGATCCATTAGCGCGGGGACGCAACCACTATATATTGTTGACGGTGCGGAGATCAATGCCGAAGATGCTGCTAGTAATATTACGGCCTCTAACCCGCTATCTTTTATCAACCCCGATGACATTGAATCTATAGAGGTTTTAAAGGATGCTGCGGCCGCATCAATCTACGGTGCGCAAGCCGCTAACGGGGTGGTATTAATCACCACAAAAAGCGGTAAAGCTGGAAAGACAAATTTCACTGCCAATTACTACAAGGGTTTGACAGAGCCCATGCCACTGATTGATATGATGAATGCACAGCAATACCTAAATGTTAGAATGGAGGCAGTGGCTAATTTAAATCCCACGCTCACTCCAGAGCAGGTACGTACAGCCGTACTAAAAGAGGCGCAGCTTCCTATTACTATGACCGATGGAGAGATTGCCGCATTACCAACATACGACTGGCAGAGTGAA
>DXEZ01000264.1 GCA_019114715.1 Candidatus Sphingobacterium stercoripullorum
GAACAACAAATCAAGACCCGTTTACTCCTATCCTTCATATTATGGTATGGGCCCCTGGGGTTGGTACGGTGGATTTTATGGATATTACCCAGGCAATAGACCAATAGGAAAAGAAAAATATCGCTACGGACACCTTATCATTGAGGCAATCGAAAAGGACACCAAAAGAGTAGTTTGGCAAGCCAGAGGAAGTACTGAGGTGAAAGTTCCAGAGAAGGCGGTCAATAACCTACCTAAAATGGTGGAAGGCGTTTTTAAGCAGTATCCTACAAAACGATAATACGGCACAGTTTCACTACAGATACATTTCTCGTTTTGTCAAAAACAGTCTATATTATAGAGTCTATGGTTTGAAAAACTGGTCTATAAGCTGATCAGCTAGCTGGCCTGCTGTCTCCTTTAGGCGAGCAATTTGCTCTTGCTTATCCTCTTTTCGAAAATCTTCATCATTATTATAAAGTGGAAATATTTCGTGAAATGGGTATAGAGAAGACCTATCGGAGATTGCTAATTGTCCACATAAACCATAAACGTGCAAGTTAAAGTTCCTTGCAAGTGATGCAACATAGTAAGGGGCTTTACCCATATAAGTCTGTTTATCGATGCGCCCTTCCCCACATATTAAAACGTCAGCTGCTTCAAGCTCATCTTCCAAATTAAACATATTAATGATGTAAGCTGTTCCGCCAAAAGCCTGAACACGAGGGCTCATATAATTGACAGCTGGAAGAATCCCTCCTGCTGCACCCCAATAAGGTCTGCTTTTAAGCAGATCTGAATGAAACCCTAGTAAAGAGAAAAAAGAAACTAAGCGTTCCTCGAGCAAGGCAAGATCTTCTTTTTGTGCACCTTTTTGCGGACTGTAAACGGCGACCCCTCCACTACGGCCAATCAATACATTCTCCACATCGCACAAAACATGAAACTCTACATCTTTTAACTCTTTCAAGAGGCCAGAGGTATCTATTTTTGCGACATCATTTAAACGCTCTGGAATTTCTTTGACTTCCTCTCCAACGGAATCTATAAACCTAACACCTAGCGCCTGCAACATGCCTGAGCCACCATCAACAGTTGCTGATCCGCCCACACCAAGTACAACCCTCTTTACCCCCAAACCTAAAGCATGTTTAATAAGCTCACCAGTGCCATAGCTAGATGCAACAAAGGGGTTGAGTTCCTCTTCCTTTAACAAGGTCATACCTGAGGCCTTGGCCATTTCAATAATCGCGGTATTGTCACTATCTATGGTGCCATAGGTACTTTCAATAACCCTACCTAAAGGATCCTTAATCTTACAGGTAACCAGCTCTCCTTGGCTGTAATTTAAAATAGCGTCTAATGTACCATCACCACCATCGGCAATAGGAATAGAGAGGATATCTATTGGACTTGCGATCTTTGACTCTAGAACCTCTTGAATGAGATGGGTCAGGTAGCCTGCTGAAAAAGTTCCTTTAAAAGCACTTAATGCATTGACAATTTTAAACATATTACAAAGATGGTCTTAGGCGAAGGTAAAACGGCACTTCTTGATGTCGTTTAGATCCCTCAATGATCATTTTTGCTGCAGTTGTACCCATACTGGCAAAATCTGTTGAGATCGTAGTTATCCCTTCTAAAATAAATTTCTTCAATGGGGTTTCATTGTACGAAATAATTCCAATGTCCTTTCCTACAACTAACTCGGTTTCTAAAATCCTATCTAATATTTTCACGAGGTCCCCTTCCATGAGGTGAATATACACCTCGCCTTTTTTAATAGGTTCATCCTCCATATTACTGACCAGTAGGTGATCAAAGGCATATTGTGAACAGAATTTGTAAAAACCTTTAATAATACCTTTAGGGTAATAGCTCTTATCTGGGAAGATAAGTTTCAGTGTATGGTAATTACTCAACCGCTCCCTGGCTTGTTCAAGCGCACTATATATATCGTTTTCAAAGTTTTCATAAACCGCAGCAAACTCCCCTTCCACTCCGGGAACCAGTTTATCTAAAATTAGGAGCTTGTCTTTCGGCAAAGTGTTGATCACCTGATACGCTTCATCCCTGCCTTCTATAAAATGGGGTATAATCACATAATAAGAATATTCCTTTTTCAAATTATCCAACATCCTTTTAAAAAGAGTCAGGTCGTTATTATAGACATATAGATCTACAGTTGACTGCTCCCCAATCTCATTTACAAAGGAGTCGTAAATGATTTTTTTATGTGCACTGAGCTTATTAAAGAATAAGACCACCTGGAGGTTATTCTTTATATCTACTTGAGAAATAAAGTACCCTTTTCCAGGCACCGAATCTATGATCTTTTGCTGCTTTAAGAATCGATATCCCTTTTCAGAAGTGTCTCTAGAAACTTCTAAAACAAAGCTCAACTCATTAATAGATGGAAGCATGTCTCCCTTCTTTAATTTGCGTTGTTCTACGGCATGGATGATACTATTAGCAATTTGTTTATACTTTGGCGTAGAAGAATAATCGTCAATGCTAATAAATTGAAATACAACATTTGAGTTTCCCATGATACAGTCTCCGCCACCAAATTAACACTTTTTTATCCAACCTCAATAGTTTTACCGAAGTTTAAAGTTTTTAGGGTTCCTGTTTCCGCTATTATTAAACTTATACATATCATTATTCCGCTTATCGAGATTAAGATCCTTTTGGATAACTCCACTAGACATTCCAGGCGCACCTCTTTGCGCTCTCAACATAGCCTTGGCTACCGGAAAACTACCGCTTTGAATATGGCTTAAAGCCGCTTCTATTAGTCCCTCATCACTATCTCCAAAATCATTCAAGTAGCCCTCGTAGGCATGAAAATCCGGCACCAACCCGTTAAAGTAATCGCTCTTCCCTATGGCGTTGGTCATCTGAAATGAAACTACATACAGGTCATTAGGTGGCTGTCCGGGCGCATTGACTGGAAAAGGGAAAAAGCCAACGGGCTTGCCGTAAGTATTTTGTTTTTCCATTCCTCCATACCCATCGCTTCCATAAGAGCCCACCAGATAAACATCCATATAAGGCTCTAAGACATTGATCAATAGCTCACTTGCTGAGGCAGAAGCTTTGGATACTAAAAAGTATACCCGCGACAGGTTTAAACTGCCTTTCTTTTTAAAGAACACATCTTCAAAGATATCCCCTTCTTCATTCCATCCTTCATTCTCAAGTACTCTGTTGATACTGTACTTGTACATCAATTTCTTATCGGCGGTGCTGGGAGCAATGTAATCAGCTATAAACTCTGCAGTAACAACCGAGCCACCACCGTTATAGCGTAAGTCTACAATTAGATCATCTACGCCCTGCTGTGCATACCTGTCGAAAATACTTTTAAGTTGCGTTCCTTTGGCTCCTGGAGCTTCCCTATTGCCTACACTTATGAATGAATTGTAGGCCAAATAGCCCACTTTCTTTTGATCTGTATTAAAAATCGTATCCTTTAAAACAGGGTCCATATCGTATTGTGAGGCTAGAATCTCGGCCTGGCGAATCTCCTCCCCTTGATTTTGGAATTCTATGATTAACTTGCTTGAAGACAGCGCATTGTCAACTGTCCTAAAGTCCTCTTGCTCCTGGCTATCGTAATCTATATTACTGTTCCCGTTTAAGCTGATGATTTTCGCCCCTCTTTTTAAGCCACCATGGTAGGCTGGAGAGTTCCGCTCCACCATCCTAACATACAGGTGTGCACTTTCGTTCTCGGAAGTTTGCAAATAAAACACATACATTCCAAAATCAGTTGTCACCCCCTCTTCCAGCTCATCGGAAATTACACCTTCTCTATCTAAAAAGCTAAACCTATCGACAGGCCTTCCTGTTACAGTTTTATGGGTCTGCCCTTTGAGCCACTCTAGCACGTCTTCCGCCCGGCAATAAGGAGCCGTAAGTTTACGTAAAACTCCCTCCTTATCAATATCGTTGATATTTCTTGGCAAAAGCTCATCTTGCCAAAGAGATAATAATTTCGTGTAATAATGCACAGAATCCTTCAACTCTAGTTCTGCCACATCGTTATTATACTCGCAATCTTCCGCTTGATCAGATCCCCCAATCTCTTTTTTACATGAGGAGAAAAAAAAGACTCCTGTAGCTATCACTACCAGTAGGAAGCTTAATCTATTTTTACATTTAGACATAAAATGGTTTTTCTTTATTTTAATTACTCCAAGGACGCAATAGCTAAACCGTTCCGGTTATACATTCATCTATTAATCCGTTCCAAAGCCTCCTTTGCAACACGGCTGTATTCTTACGCAGAAAACATACAGCTACTGCAAAGGAAGGTTTGTAAATATACAAAACCTAAACCATTTACCTTTTAAGAAATTTAAAAACTTGACTGACGCCGAACCCTATCTCCCAACTCATAGAGGAGTAGCGTTATATTCTTTTCTGGCCTATGAGTTAGCCGTAACTTAAAGTAGGATAGCTTTCCACTCTTTACCCTCGTGTAAAAAGAAAAGTCCCGATTGGGCTTCGCTTAGCCTAGCAGCACCACTTAAAGACTGCCCCTTTTCAAAGAGTTGCACAGCATCACCTTTACTAGGAATAACATTTATCGATCCTGCATTTAAATATGGCTCATCTGGCATCAGCACCTGAATGCCGTATTCAGCAAACATAACCTCTGTTCCTTGCAAAGCTTTCACCTCAGCGCTAGCTAATGGTAAAAAGTAATCTACCTCCAGCGTCAGGCAAGCGTCCAATATCAGATGTGGATACGAGCTATGCGACGCGTCAGGTAGTTTCTGGTACCCCGAAGCTTCTAATAAAGAAGGGAAATCTTGACTATCTCCCTTAAACAGACTTTGAAAGTTTTCACCAATACTTTTGTATAGCCTTTGAATGACAGGATGTGTAGCATGTGTAATTAAAATGGATTTCTCTTTCATGATCTTTAGGCTTCTTCAATTATACCGTCTCTCATATGTATTGTTCGATCAGAAATACTAGAAAGCTCCTTATTATGGGTTACAATAATAAACGTTTGATTTAGCTCCTTACGAAGCTGAAAAAACAAGTTGTGCAGGGATGTGGAATTTTCGGAGTCCAAATTTCCCGAAGGCTCGTCTGCTAGTACCAGTGCAGGCTGATTGATTAATGCTCTTGCCACAGATACCCTCTGCTGCTCCCCACCCGATAGAGCGCTAGGCTTATGATGGGCACGTGAGGAAACCCCTAAAAGATCCAGCATCTCCATGGCCTGTATTTGTGCTTTCTTTTTGCTTACCCCTTTAATATATGCTGGAATACAAACATTCTCTAAAGCTGTAAATTCAGGTAACAAATGATGAAACTGGAAGACAAATCCTATATATTCATTTCTAAATGCACTCATTTGCCTTTGACTCAACTGATCTATCCGTTTAGAGTTTATCCATACTTCTCCTTGGTCCGCCCGATCTAAAGCGCCCAAAATATGCAGCAGGGTACTCTTCCCTGCTCCTGAAGCGCCAACAATAGATACCACCTCTCCCTTTTTTACTGAAAGGCTTATTCCTTTGAGAATATGTAGCTTGCCGTAATTCTTATGGATATTTTTTGCCTCTAAAATCATGAAGCAAAAATAAACAAAGTTTTGTATCTAAAGCAGTGATTATCTTTTTTAAGCGGTCAATTGCAGAAAGCAACGCAAAAAAAGGCTTCTCCATGCTTTTACATGAGGGGTTTGCAAACTCTAGCCACACTGGACTCCGTGAATTAAGGAGCCCGAAAACAAAACACCATAAGCATTAAGCACTAACAAATTAA
>DXEZ01000265.1 GCA_019114715.1 Candidatus Sphingobacterium stercoripullorum
CTCTACAATGCGATCAGAAGACACATTGACACCCGTTGATTCAATATCGAAGAAGGCAATAGGCCTTTTAAGTGATAGTTGCATGGTTAAATAAAATTCCTGTACGAAAGTACAAATAGTGCTTTTGGTAATTTAATATATAAAATAAAATGACTTTAACATGAATAGCTTATTCAGTTAATCCATCCAATTGTTCTTTAATTTTTTCGTTTGAGTCTCAACAAATGGTTGAAGGTAACCTCCAGCCATATTTCTCATCAGCATATTCAACTCAGCATTTAAGGTGTAAACGACTCGACATTTTTCAGCAGTTAACCCCTCCAGCTCCCAAGTCAAATGCATCTTAAATGGCAATGAATTTATAGGAGTAATCTTTATTAATTCATTTTCGACCCTTTGTTTTACCTCAAGCTCTAACTTCACCAAGTTCTTTATGTTTAGTTTTGCTGTATCCTTAGTTGAAGACCAATTCTCTACATTCTCAGGCATCAATTGCTGGTGGTTGTTGAGATCATTCAAAAACGAATAAACTTCTTGAACTGGCTGAGATATTTCAACCTCACTTTTATATATTGCCATAATTGTTAGTTTTAATCTTCAGGCGCCCAATTCTCTGGGTCTTTACGCCACTGCTCTAAAGTTAGCATATCTTCCTCAAAGATATATCCGTTTTCTAAAGCAACTTTAATTAATGCTTCGTAATCACATAAGCTATGCAGCTGACACTTGGCCTCTTGAAAACGCTCTGCAGCAATGTCAAATCCGTAGGTAAAGATACTAACTAGTCCTACTACACTACAGCCGGCATCTCTTAGCGCTTGCACGGCATGAAGACTACTTTTACCAGTAGATACCAAATCCTCAATAACAACAACACGCTGTCCGCTGATCACCTCGCCCTCTATAAGGTTTTGACGTCCATGGGCTTTCGCACTCGAACGAACGTAACAAAAAGGAAGACCTAAATCTTGGGCAACTAGCACACCTTGCGGTATTCCCGCTGTTGCTACTCCACAAACCATATCTATTGCTCCAAATTCGTCTTGTATCCTTTCAGAAAGCTTCTGACGAATATAAGTCCTAATAGACGGATGGGACAATGTGATACGATTATCACAATAAATTGGAGACTTCCATCCCGAAACCCATGTAAAAGAATTTTTGGGTTGCAATTTTATTGCTTTAATTTGCAATAAGGATTCTGCAATTTTTTGCTCAACCTCATTTAATTTATTCATGGCGCAAATTTATAAAATTTATATGAACCAAAGCCTGCTTATTATGGCTGATTGTGTTCCAAAGGGACTAAAAAACCCTCAAACCATTGGTAAACAAGACATTGACGTTAAAAAACTTTTTAACAAAAGTTGCAAATCAAGTCAAAAGAAAGTGTACTTAATGGTAGATAAAGATGTTAAAAATATTTTTGAAAATATAATTTCAAAAATCAAAGTAATAAAAGCTGC
This sequence comes from Candidatus Sphingobacterium stercoripullorum, assembly GCA_019114715.1. GTDB lineage: Bacteria > Bacteroidota > Bacteroidia > Sphingobacteriales > Sphingobacteriaceae > Sphingobacterium > Sphingobacterium stercoripullorum. Next base: position 1,467 of record DXEZ01000265.1, read on the forward strand.
TGGTGGGCTGGTAAAAAATGGCAAAGGTGAATACCTTTGGATCCACCGGTTGGGGAAATGGGACCTTCCAAAAGGCAAAGTAGAAGGCAATGAAAAGACCAGAGAGGCTGCTGTACGTGAAGTCGAAGAAGAGTGCGGCGTGAAAGTCGATTATTCAGGGAAGAAGATATTAACCACTTACCATACCTATCAGATGAGTGGAAAGTTGATTTTAAAGCAAACAGCTTGGTATGAAATGGGTGTCAATAACTCCCCAGAATTAACTCCACAAATTGAGGAGGACATAGATATCGTTTCCTGGTTTGCGCCCAATAAATGGCGGACCTTATTAGGCGATACCTATCCATTAATTTACGATGTAGTAGAAAAAGCAAGTTCACATTTCAAACCTTAACACGTGCATTCAGAGCATTTGAAATTGCTAATCCTGATTCTCCTTGCTTACTAAGTATCTAAGAAGATTAATTCTATAAATATTATTCATAAAAAAATCGTCACCTCCATTATAAGAGATGACGATTTTTTTATTAACAATTAACTAGAATATTATTTTTGCGATTCTAGGTAAGATACTAACGAAGCGAACTCTTCAATGCTTAAGGAATTTGCTAATCCCTCAGGCATCATGGAGTATTCCAACTCTTTACGCTCTGCAATATCATCCGTAGAAATTGTTGTCGCTTGACCGGCAACATTTCTTATAGTTACCTTTTCTGCTGAATCTCCAGTCACAAAACCTATGTGCATTTGACCTTGTTTTGTGGTTATTTGAACCGTAGCAAACCCTTGAGAAATCGAAGCGTTAGGTTTTAAAATTGACTCAGCAATTTGCTCCCTATTCATGATCGATCCAACTTGACCCATAAATGGACCTTTCATTGGCTCACTGGTTGATGTACTGTGACAAACTCTACAGCCTTGCTTATCGAATAAAATTGCACCTTTTTCCACATCACCATCAATCTCCTGTAATGCTAAAAGCACATCTTCAATGGAAGTACTGGCGATTTGGCCTTCTTCTTTTTGAATAGCCTCAAGATCTACATCAATCTCTTCTTCTGCAACAATCGACTCCAAATCAATCGTTCCTAAAGATTGAATATTTAAGCGGTATTTGGTATTCAAGATCTTATACAAATCGGAATCCTTACCTTCCTTCGTGTTTAGATCTTGAAGGAATGTTTTAATTTTTTCCGTTCCGTCCCAATCCACTGTTTTATAGTAAGGGCCGTGCGTATCAGGCCTAGTACCCCACCACCACGATGTATCGTACTGATCTTCTTTATTATAAATCCGTGCTAAAGTATGAAGGACCTTTTCTTTGTCCGCTTCTGAGGCTTCCTGGTAATAATTGATTAGAGCATCAACTACTCGAGTATCGTGCATATATCTCATGGCCCATAAAGCTAGATCTTTATGCTCTGTATTTAAAGCGTTCACTACCTGCTCTACTGCATCAAGAGCGACTAAAGAGCGTACGGCTAAGTGAGGTAAAATAATATCCGAATTTGGAGTCGCATGTGGACCTTCAGTTCCTAAAGCTGGAGCCTTGAATGATTCTGGCACTTTAATTTTCAGAAGTTCTTCTGCCGCTTCAGGTTTACCTACTCTTCCCAATGCTACTATTGCAACCTGCTTAATTCTAGGATTCTCGCTATTAAGAGCATCGATAAATACCTCGGTAGATAGGCCTTTAGCAACCGCCACTCTATCGGTTAGTGCTTTTAAAGCGTATTCCTGAAGATCGGAGTCTTTACTAGCTTTGATAAGCTCATCAACGCCATTCTCTCCTGCAAGTTGTGCATAAGTGAATAATGCAGCAACTCTTGCTTCTAAAGCCTCAGATTTCTTGTTTACTAGCTTAAGCACAGATTTAGTTACGCTTGCACTAGGCTCTCTATTTAATAGCTCGTATTGTGCTTCTAATCTAGTTTTAGCTTCTTTTGACTTTAATAAGGCAACTAATTGCTTATCTGATTTTTTATTAAATCCATAAACCGGATTGTATTTGAAATCTTTCGGTACAGCACGAACGATATACCCTTTATCTGGGCTTCCTGAATATCCCGCTCCGTCCCAAGCAGAAAGATATAAAATACCTCCTGAGTCCATATCTAAATCTGTTACCTGAGGCAGCTGAATAAACTCTACATCTTCTTGCGTATAAGTAGGTCCATCAGGAGTTACGTAGTGCGCGTAAACATAATTTCTTCCCCAGTCGGCCATCATAGGTGTGTTATTGTATTTTTCAGGCCAACGAGAGTCATTTAAAAACAAAGCACCAGTTCCCGAACCTCCTCCAGCATCTACTAAAGCAGGTATAATCTCTTCGGTGAAGTTTTTAAACAATGTTGGATAACCGTACTCTCCTGATTGTATCTGATGGGAGAACCTTATGTTCCATCCACCACCATCATTTGTGTTATCTCTAGTGAAGATATTCATAAATGGATCAATAGCCACATCGTAAACGTTACGCAATCCATGAGTAAAGACCTCTAACTCGCTACCATCGGGGCGCACTCGAATAATCCCTCCACCTAACATAGTTAGCTGTGTACCGTCGGTTCCTGTTGCGTTATGGTAACCAAAGTCACCTACTGCAATGTAAATCCACCCATCGATTCCCATTTGAATGCCATTGGTCGCATGATCGGTACCTCTCTCTTTTAAATAAGTAGGGTTACTTAGATCCTTTACTAGCACTTTGGCCTCACCATCAGCTATCCCATCACCATTTTTATCTTCAAAAACAATCAAATCCATGTTTTCTGCAGTACCGCTTTCTTTAGAGAAACGAGTATGTAGCACAAAAACTTGATCCCCTAAGGCTAAAATACCTCTTGGGTTATCGACTTCGGCAAAAACAGTGTGATCGTCTAAAATACCATCTCCATTACAATCAACTAATTTGACTATTGCTCCTTTACCCATCTCTTTCCCCAAGGATCCAATCATATCAACCCCTGCGAACACATCACCTTGAGCCGAAACAGCCATACAAGCTGGACTAGGAACAAGTTCCGCATCTGCAAAAACTTTTATATCCAAATCCTCTGGCCAGTTTAATTGATTCACCAAAGAATCTGTCATAGACTGGTATAAATACTCCGTTTTCGGGTCGCAATCTCGCGGTTCCTGCGTATTACATGAAAAAAGCGCTAGCGCAGAAATACTAGCCCCCAACCAAAACTTATTTCTCAACATTTTTTTACAAATTTTCGACTAAAGTAAGCAACTTTTAAAAAAATCAAAAGAAAACCCCGATTATTCCTTATAAAAAAACAATTAAGCTACTCTATTTCAAAAGGTTTTACAATTAGGTTTTAGAAAATATTCAAGTCTTACTTTGGGTTTAGAGCACAAGCAATCAGGAAGATGTATTCAAGAATTTAAA
>DXEZ01000028.1 GCA_019114715.1 Candidatus Sphingobacterium stercoripullorum
ACCGGGAGTCGCCTTATCCTTTGGCCTAGCTCCAATTGCACCCTATAAAAAGCCCTACTGGCAGGTGGAACTGAGTGCACTTACTTACGGAGAGACAACAACTAGCCACCAGGACCAGCACGGAGAGGTGCTCATCACAAACCAGGAAGGGAAGGAGCATTACGTAGGGTATACCTCTATAGATAGTACACAGGAAACTCGTAACCTTCGGCTTGCTATCCCCCTGCAGCTGCGCTACAACTTCAACCGGTGGATTTCTGCGGGCGCAGGTGCCGTAGTAGGAGTAGATTTTAACCTCTCGAATAAGAGTAAAACGACCTATCACTTAATGGAAAACGATGTCACCCACTCTAGGATTCATGAGGTGGACAACTCACTAGATAAAAAGAGTATATCACCCTTGAGATATATGCCTTTTATAGATATCAACATTGGTAGAACTTATCTAGGCCCCGCCTTGGGATTACGCTATCTATACGATAAGGACATCAAACACAACGGGCAGGTATATTTAATTTGGAGATTGTAAGTGAGATTTAGGAGCTTGATATTTATTTTTTTTGGGTTATTACTATTTCTCTCTTGCCAAGGGCCGGGAAACAGTGAGGGTGATAACCAAGACACCCATCCTCCGCTAGATCTGAGCGAATGGGATTCTCTGCAAAACATCATCTACGACGATCCTCAGTATTTCCTAGACCATGCGCAAGAAATTATCAACGACACTGAAGGGTACTCCAGCTTCCCAGAGATCAGCGAGGAATACATCTGGGCCAAAATCAACATGGCCTACACGCTACTTACTACCGATGGGCAAGCCAGGCTAGCTGCCGCGCTCTACGAGGAGGCCATCTCCTACAATCAGAAGCACGATATATTAAGCAAGCAAGAAGTGGCTACTTACATCTATAAGCCCCTAGGAAACTGCTATACGATACTTGCTGATTATGAAAAGGCACAGAAGTTCATCCTCAATGGGATTGAAGATAGCAGTGATGAATCCACAAAAATTTCATTAAGGAATAACTTAGGGATTTCCCTAGTTTATAACGATAAATATAAAGAGGCTATTCGTACCGTTAAAAAGAATCTAAACGCAGCTTCCTCTACCTCCAATCCACTGGATGAGGCCCTTTCTTTTAACATACTTTCTGATGCCTATTATAAAGATGGCCATATAGACAGTGCCAGCCTTTACAACCGCAAGGCCGTTTCTTTATTTAGCGACAATACGCTTAGGGGAGACACCTTAGTGTGGTACTGCTCAAGCTTGGAAATGCAAGCTCATTTAAGGCATCAAGAAGGTAAAACTAAGGAAGCTACACAAAGCGCTAAAGAATCTCTAAGACTCCTAGAGATGGAGTTTCCAGATTCTAGAAATAGAGAAAAAGCAAAGGTAAGTAATATGCTTGCCTCTTTGAGCCCTGGTAATGCTTCCCTTGAACTCTACAGGAAGTCTATAGAACTTTTACTAAAGCAAAACCCGGGGGCCACCTTCATCCCCGATTATACCTTCACTACCGCACTGCTAGGGATTGCTGGATATTACGAGGATGCCCAAATCGACTCATCGATTAACTATTACAGCGCGGCTATTGAGAACGACTTTCGCACCCAACAGCTCATAACAAGTAAAGCAAGCCACCAGTACAACAACCACTGGAATAAGGAAATTGTAGATAAGGCCCTGCAGCTAATCACAAGTCGCCATGCACAAGCTAGTAAAAAGGAGAAAACTGAGCTAGCAAAATCAGCCATGTGGCTAACTGAGCTCAGCAAAGGTAGGCAGCTCATTAATGAAATCAACCGATCTAAGGCCTGGGCAGATGAGGAGAATAAAGAGCTGGCCGGCACCTTAAAAGAAATCCAGCAGCTGCATGGTGAAATCACCCAAACGAATACAGACCAAGAGCGGCGAGAGATCACAAAAAGCATAGAGCAGGCCTTGCTGCAGGCTAACCTGCAAGAAGGCTATCTAAAGCGTATATTTGAAACCCCAGAAAAGGATATCTTTTTTGAGAACCTCCAGGGCAATGAGTATCTCTATTTGAGTATTTTTGAGCACCTTGATAGCACTTACACAATTTCTTCCTTGCAAGGGGACCAGGTGAGTCTTTCAAGGATCGGCGAGAAGCAGTTTTTAAAGAAAGTAGAGGATTTCAAGAGCACCTATTTTACCTCTAGCCCAAAGGCTTACAACAACAACCCCGCTGCTTATCAAAAACAGGCAGAATACCTCCTAGCACATTTAGCGCCTCAGCTAAAGGATAAGCACTTCACGGCATTTGTATCTCCCGATGGAGCTATTAACGGACTTCCTTTTGATGCCCTAATAAAGGGAGGGCACTTCTTAGCTGAAAAAATAGACTTTGCCTATATCAACAGCTTTATCGTGCTCGATATCCTGAGGCCCACACCCAGAACATCTTCCTTAGCAATATTGTATAAAGAAAAGTACGAGGCGCCTTTTATGGACTTACCATTTGTTAAAGAAGAGGTAATGCAGCTCGGCAAGCAATACAGTACCATTAAATACGGCCCTGAAAAACAAAACATAGAAAACATCAGCGAGCTATTCACCAAAGGAACAGCCATTCATATTGCTGCACACACGAGTATTGACCCAGACAAGCCCCCCACTTTAGAGCTGAGCGAGAGCATATCAACAGACGCTCTGCAGTATTACTCGATCTCCTCTCCTTTAATCTTCTTAGCATCCTGCAACACGTCATCGGGGGAAATATTATCATCCGAGGGGATAGCCAGTTTAAACCGGTCCTTTTTAAGCAAGGGTGTACCCTCAGTGATCTCTACGTATTGGTATGCCAATGACCAGGTTATGCAAGCCCTAACAGCCGGATTTTATAAGAAGCTCAGCGAAAGTAGAAACCCCATAAGCGCTTTAGCAAGTAACAAAAGGGATTACCTGAAAAATGCCAGTGCTATGATGCGCAACCCTTGGTATTGGGCCAACATCAACTACCACGGCGTTGAAAACTCAGTGCTCGTTAAAGAAAA
>DXEZ01000266.1 GCA_019114715.1 Candidatus Sphingobacterium stercoripullorum
GAGATGAATACGTTTCTAAATGCAGGTGTTCGCTCCGAAATTGGTTCTGGATCGGTCTTAGCGTATTGCATATCGAGTACAATTGCTTGATCACGGATATTACGCATCACAATATTCGACACCCGAATATCCTCCACCACTCCTCCTCTACCACGAGCAGTTTTCAACCGAATTCCTCTATCGGTACCGTCGAAAACGGAGTTGCTGATAACAATATTTTTCACGCCACCAGACATCTCACTGCCGATCACTACACCACCATGTCCGCGCAGCATCACGCAATTGGTTATCGTGTAGTTTTCTGCAGGAATATTCACCTTCCTGCCGGATCTATCTTTTCCAGATTTTATAGTGATACAATCGTCACCCACGCTGATATAGCAGTTGGCTATCCTGACGTTTCTGCACGATTCGGGATTCACCCCATCGGTATTGGGAGATGGCGGGTTCTCAATGGTCACCCCATCGATATTCACGTTATCGCAATACTGCGGGTTAATTGTCCAAAATGGTGAGTTTACAATTTTAATATCTTTGATTTGAATGTTCTTCGAGTTTAAGAATTGAATAAATGGAGGGCGCAGGAATCCCTTCTCTACCCAGCCCGGTAAATCCGGTGCGAGCACATCTTTATTCAACCTTTTAAATTCTTTTTGCCACTTGGTATCTTCACTATCGTCCTTTTGATTTCTAATGGTCACTTCCGAGAAACCCCACCATTTCTTTCCATGGCCATCGAGCAGTCCCCTACCTTCAATCGTTACGTTCTCCACGCCATTAGCATAAATAAAGGGCGAGAAGTTCACCACCTCGGTTCCCTCCCAGCGCGATTCAACCATAGGTAGGTAGTCATCAAAGTCATCGCTAAAATGCAGCTCAGCACCCGCCTCTAAATGCAGGGTTATATTACTTTTCAAATGAATGGCACCGGTGATGTATTTCCCAGCGGGAAAATACACCGTCCCTCCACCTTCGCTAGAAGCTGTTTCAATAGCTTTTTTTATGACTTCGGTGTTTTTTCCGGTGCTATCGTTCTTCGCACCGTAATCCATGACATTGTGCCAATCTTTCCCAACCGCCGGCTGGAAAAAGGCAAAACATGCTAATACAGCAATTATATTTTTAATCGTTCTCATCGTGCATTAAATATGAATAGAAACATCTTCAATCTGTGAAGACTGATGTACTTTTTTGTGATCTAAATAAATAGTGAATCCTTTTCCTTTGTTGTACCTATCACCGCTTTCATCCCAGTAAATCTCCAGCTCTTTCCCTTTATAATCTAAGTTTGTTAAAGCGAAATACGTCCAAGTACCTTGAGGAATCAATGGACTTAATACCAGTTTATCCTCCAGCTGCGGCTTTAAGCCTATTAAATCTTGAATCACTAGGTCTGCATAAGTCGAGTGGTTGTAAAACTTACTCCTCGGGTCGTCCCCTTTTAACCAGTATCCCGTCACCTCATCTTGGTATTCACCAATATATGGATGTCCGTTCATAACATGGGACTTCGCATATTTCTGCAGGTGGTAATAAAAATGTTCATTCAGCAGTTCTCCGTGATTCTCATAGCTGCTTAAAAAGTTACCCATTCCCCTAAGGGTTTGCGTGCTAGCAAACGGCCATAAAGCGCCGTCCCACTCGCAACCGTGGCCTGAGCCTCTAGTTCTAAAGGTGGGTTCCCTTCTTTCTGCCGTTGTTAACCCCCAAGGTGCATCAAAACCCAAGGTATCGAGCACTGCGGACCAGGCTTTTGCGTAGTCTGCATTATCGGGAGGTAAGTTGAAGTACCAAGGTACGTAACCTATTGCTTCTCGAGCTCTATGGTGTTCCCCATTTTCCAGTTTGGTTTTAAAGAAATTATCATTCTCATCCCATAGTGAGTCTATTAGTAGCTCTCTAAGCTCAGTATATTCTTTTTGGTAATGTGTGGAAAGCTCTTTATTGCCTGCTAAGTCAGCAATGGTCGATAGCGCCTTGGCATTGGCTGGCATATAACTGTTGATGGTTGGCCTTTTGTTTTGCTCTTTCCTTCCTCCAGAAACAGACTCTTCCATTCCATCTTGCACGTCGTGCTGCCAAAATAGGCGGCTTGAAGTTTGACGTTCCTCTTGCCATTTTTTATAATCCTTGTCTAAATCCTCTAGCCTAGAGATTAAGTAATCCTGTTGAGGATGTACCATATGAAAAGCTAAAAGTGCATCAGGCAACCAGGAGCTAAACTGATGAAACCTCGGTCTATCCTCCCCTATATCGGCTTTATAGAGCCAAAAATCTACATATTCATGTAAGAAGTCCGTATTTTTAAGCCATCTCCCTTCATACAGGTGGTGCCCAAGTGCGCAGCTTATGGCATTGTATTTTGCGGCATGTTTCACCGGCTCAATAAACTCAGTTACAATCGTTCCATCGGGCGTGTCTTTAATATGCTTTCTGAAAGACCACCAGCGGAAATAATAGATTTTCTCAATATCTTCATCCGGACAGTCTAAATACGGAACGTTGTCCACCATCCACTCGTAGGAATCTTTATTGGCTATGGCGTTAATAACCGCTTCGTTATCAAAAGCATTAAAAGATGCTACATAGCCCTTAATTTTATCTTTTACTTCTTGAGCTTTCGCCTGGGTAGCACACAGCATCACTAGAGCTGCACAAATTACTCTTAAATACATCATGTTATTCTTTAAATAGATTGCTTGAGATACCCATCCCTATCGTGCAGTCACCCTGCACAACAGGAGTAGGCATCTATTTATGTAATCCCTTTGGTCTACTCCAAAGGGAAGTTTTTACAATTTTGTATCGTTAAACAAACCAAAGAGTTCATCTAAATCATTCCCTTGGTTGTCCACATCAGCATCGTAAGGGTATTTTAGTTCATCCTCTGAAATAATTCCTAGTATCAGGGCCTCACCTTTTGGCAACTTCAGCACATTTTCTCCCTCAGGGAATGTATAGGCGTGAATATCTACCATAGGCATGTATTGTACTCGAAATGCATTCCGAATGCTGGCCTCAGCCTGACCGTAATCATTGGCTGTAGCATCTATTTCAAGTACCGGTTTAGGTGCAAATACTTTATCCTCACTGTTGAAGTACCCCACTAAGAATTTCACCGGTTTGCTGGTGGTGAACTTCAAGGTCGTACCGTTTACTTTTTGATCTTGCGAGTTGATTTTCACAGCCGATATTCCCTCCAGTCGCTCGTCGTAGTGCGTCACTACCAAGTCCTGATCGGCGTAGATTTTCGCGCCCTTCTTTAAAGGAACTAGCTCTACCTGCCCCTCGAATTGAACAGTTTCCTCGCGGTAAGGATCTGGGGTTTCATTAACTGCCGCAGCTCCCTTTTTAAGATCATCGATGGAGTTCTTGAAGTTTTCATACTCCGCCTCAAATACGGGAAGCATCTCGGTCCAATGCTTAAAGGTAGCATCCACACCACGCATAGGGATCTTCCTCTGCTTAGTCTGCATGCTATTGGCATACAAGTAGCTATCTTCAGTCAGCTCACTTAGAAGCTTGTAATACTGTACACTTTTCTTTAAATCAGGGAGCGCATATTCCAAAGAGGCTACATCTCGCGTATACTTATATTCCAATACCTGAATTGCCGATTTCACCTTATGGGAATAGTGGTAAGCTAGGGCTTGGTGAATATAAATATCATTGAGGTTCCTATTGAACTCATCGATGTTCCTTGTGGGTTTACCTAACTTCGATAACAGCTCCACGGCCCGGTGCGCATGTGCAACGATCTCATCGGCTATTTGAATCGGAGTTTCACCAATGTGCTCCTCCCCTTTAAATTTCTTCTCCGCGTAGTCAATAATCATCTCCCCTTCCGGTGCTTCGGATTCGTAGAGTAGGGTAAATAACCCGTATCTAAATGGGTTGATGAGCTGCGTCATCAGCATCCCCAAAGAAGAGGTTTGCCTATTGCCATCGGTTATCCCAAATCGGCGTAATATTTTCGGAGAAATCTCCCCAATTTCATCAAAAGCCTGCAGGAGATGCTCAGCATCCTGCGGCTCAAAACCGTAGTAATCGGCAAGGAGCTCACTCCAAAAGGCGACATCTTCTTCTGCGGCCCGGTCAGCCTTCCAGGCGTACCTCGCCCATGCTTTATACCAGATCCAGTCGCGGTCTACTTGAAGCAACCTTTCATCCGCCTTATCGGCTGTGTAGGGCCAATCCCAATAGGACGCTTGCGGGTAAATATGTACTCCATTGGATTCATACACCTGGTGCATGGCATCCACCGATTTACGGATAAATGCGGGTGAGTTATACCTGAAGGGCTCTAGGTTAGCTAGGATATGGACATTCTGGATGTGCACCGTTCCAATATTGCTTAATGTACGGTGCAATTCTGCCCAGCTTCCTCTAGGCTCGTAGGTTGTGAGTGCCTCACCGTTGTACTTAGCCATGGTGTAGAGGTTTTTATAGATCTTCTGCGCCTCATCCATAACCGCTGGAGCATCCGTATCGTGCGCGCGAAGGATTATTGGTGGTTCCTCTTGGATTCCCAGTTTTTTCAGCCCCTGTTTCACGCCCGGTATTATCGTTTGGGTAAACCAATCGATATCGTCCTGGCCCACTCCTTCCATGGCTTCCCCTAGAGTAACCAGTAGCCCAACATTCGGGTATTTCTCCACAAAAGCTGTAATGCTTTTTCTGGTATAGTCCTCAAGAAGCGGTGTAATCACACGGTTTCTTTCTTGAGTTTTTAGTCCGTGCTTATCCGCAAAAGGCTTGGGTAAAAGAATGTTGTAGAACATCTGAATCACCCATATCCCCCTTTTATTGGCCTCTTGGGTTAGAAAGGTAAATGCCTCTTCGTTCTTTTTAAAAGTTTCCTCATCCACCTCAAGTGCATACGGGTAATCTTTGAGTTTCACTAAGGAAGAAAACGGGTGACCATTCCACAAATAAAGTGTGTTGTACTTGTTTTCAAGCATCATATCCAGGTACTCTACCCACAGCTCCTTATCGTAAAACCAAGGGAATAGCTCCTCATTATACGGGTATTCGTAGACATCTCTACCGGGCAAATACTCGGTTTTCTGAAGGCCGATTGCCGTCCCGCGCATCACCATTTCTGGTTTAGAGGCCACATCCACTTCCGCCTCCTTTAAGAGATCCTTATTGTCAATAAGCTCCAGCACACCGTATAGTATACCGCTCTCATCACCCCCAGAGATAACAAGTGGGCCGTTATTTTTTCTACTTATAGCGTAACTCTCATCATCGCTTACCGCTAGCGCATCTGGTAATAGCAGCCTATCCTGATAGTTTGGATATTGTGATTTTAAAACAAGCACAATATCCTCAGTGCTTACGGTTGCAGCTTTCTTATTAGACACTTGCACGGTAAGGCCTGGAAAGTTTTCCTTTAACAATTGAGCGGCATAAGCCATCCGCTCTGTATTACTCACTTGATTTTCTGAGTAAACAATACGTTGCTCTTTCCCTTGAACGGTGAAATGCAGCAACAGCAATAAACATAAACTAAAAATACTCCTCGACACAGATTTATTCTTTAATTTGAAAAAGCATCAATGCGTTTTCCATTAATCAATACATTCTCCAACTTGACATTCTTCAGGTGATCCACCTTATAAGGAATTTCTACTCCATCTATTACGCAGTTTTTAAGCACCAGGCCATCCACTGGTGAGGACTCGTAAACCTCCGAGAGCACAGCATACTTACCGCCCCCTTGAACTTCCATGTTTTCTACCCAGACATTGCGAATGGTAGGTACATGCTTGCCTGGATTCTCATAAAACATATTAAAGCGGATAGCTGCTTCTTTATACCTTCCAATTTTTGTATTGTACATAAAAACATTCTCAATCACGCCGCCTCTACTCGAGCTGGTTTTAATCCTTAGCGCTCGATCTAAGTGCGGGCTATCCATGATGTTATTCAGTGCGTATACATTTTTTGCACCTCCAGCGATCTCGCTGCCGATCACCACACCTCCGTGGCCATCTTTCATGATGCTATTTTCTATAATGATGTTCTCTGCTGGCACGCCAATATCCCTACCATCCTGGTCTCTTCCAGATTTTATAGCTATACAGTCGTCTCCAGTATCAAAATAACAGCCCTTAATCCATACATTTTTTGAGGCCTCCGGGTTACAGCCGTCGTTATTAGGTCCGTGGCTATCAATCTTTACATCCTCCACGATAACATTCTCGCAAAGCACCGGATTGATATTCCACATGGGCGAGTTGGTCATCGTAACACCTTGAATCCAAATATTCTTGCTCTTATAGGGCTGAATGAAGTTGGGCCTTAAATAATGTCCATCACCAAAAACGCGCTCCTTTACAGGAACCCGCGCTGCCATCATCTCGTGCAGCTTATCACGCGCTGGCTTTTGCACACCTGGCCTCTCTTTGGTATATCCAAAGCGATCTTTACCCGACCAGAACCACCAGTTGTCGTTATCGGCATTTCCATCTAAAGTACCCGAGCCTGTAATGGCAATATTCTTTTGCTCGTAGGCATAAATCAGGGGCGAGTAGTTCATACACTCCATTCCTTCCCAACGCGTAAAAACAATGGGGTAGTCGTCTGTATCTCTACTAAATAAAAGTACACTCCCTTCCTCTAGGTGGAGGTTAACGCCACTTTTCAAAAATAAAGCGCCCGTAAGGAATATGCCTTTTTTCACAACCACCTTTCCTCCACCTTCAGCACTGCAAGTTTCTATGGCCTTATTGATGGCCTCCGTATTCAACGTAACGCCATCGCCTACTGCTCCAAAATCAGTAACTGCATATTCAACATCCCTAAATTCAGGGGCAACGATTTGTGCTTTTAAGGCTTCAATTTCCTGAAACACTTCCTCTGAAGAGTCCCAGTTTTGGGCCTGAGCACCTCCAAGGGAGACTCCTAAACTCAAACAAAAAGCAATAAACAGTTTTTTCATTTTTATAAGAACTTATATAGAATTATGGTTTTATAATTTTCATTTCCGGGACTAAAGCCTTCATCACTACCCAGGCGATTAAATAAGCAATGGCACAAAAAGAAAATATGATAAAGTACCCTGCCTCTTCCCCTTGGAAGCCCATAAATACCATTTGGGTTTGTCCAGCATAATCGAATAATACACCCGAGACTTTGTTAATAATGGTTGATCCCAATCCTCCGGCCAGTCCACCGATACCAGTAACTGTTGCTACTGCATATTTCGGGAACATATCACTCACTGTAGTGAAAATGTTTGCCGACCAAGCCTGGTGAGCAGCACCCGCAAGGCCTATAAACAATACAGGCACCCAGTAGGAAACTGTACCTAGAGGCTGAGCAAAGAGCACCACTAGTGGGAAAAAGGCAAAGATCAACATGGACCTCATCCTTCCTTTATAAGGATCCATACCTTTTTTATCTACCATATAGGTTGGCAGCCATCCACCCAATATCGAAAGTAAGGTGATTAGGTACAGCACAAATAAAGCTAGCTGACCTTCAATGTCAGAAGATTTGATATCGTAAACCGAAGACAAGTATGCAGGCATCCAGAATAGGAAAAACCACCACACACCATCGGTCATAAACTTACCAAAAACAAAGGCCCAAGTTTGCTTATAGCTGAGGGCTTTCCATACAGAAATCTTTTTCGATTTTTTCACTTCCTCTACAACCTCTGGAGCTTCTTCCTCTTCCTCCAATAGATCATCTTGGTGTATATAGGCCAGTTCAGCCTCATTAACGGCGGGATTTTCATCCGGCTTTTTATACAAGAAAGTCCAAAAGCCCATCCAAATAAAGCCCAGTCCCCCGATGATGATAAAAGACATTTCCCAGCCCCATTTTTTGGCAATGATGGGAATTATTAGTGGCGCTACCAGCGCACCGATGGTTGCTCCAGCATTGAATATACTGGTTGAGAAAGCCCTTTCCTTTTTCGGAAAATATTCTGCCGTAGCTTTTATGGCAGCCGGGAAGTTCCCCGCCTCACCAATAGCTAGGACAATTCTAGCGATGATAAATAAAGTCACACTCACATTGACCACTCGGCCTACATTCTCCACTAGGCCAATGGCATTTTTAGCGCCCTCGAAGCTCATTACCCATTCTCCAGCGACAAGACCTGAGGTAGCAATTCCACAAAATGCGTGAATAATAGCACCAAAGGACCATACTCCAATAGCCCAGAGAAACCCTTTTTTCGTGTCTAGCCAGTCTATTAAAGTTCCTGCGAAGAGCATCCCCACAGCGTAGAAAATTGAGAACACAGCGGTAATATTACCGTAGTCGTTGTTGGTCCAGTGAAATTCTGGAGCAATGAAGTCTTTCCATGTTAAGGAAAGTACTTGTCGGTCCAAGTAATTAATCGTAGTTGCAAAAAACAACAACGAAC
>DXEZ01000267.1 GCA_019114715.1 Candidatus Sphingobacterium stercoripullorum
AGTTGACACCGACAGAGTTCCTGTTGAAATATGGAAAACTCTCCGAGTTTCCCACATTCCAACAGGATAGCAATAGCAATTCTGATTGGAATTTTTTAGTTTTGAATGTAGCTAGCTAAGGGAAGATTACATCAACACTAAAGCACTAACAAATAAATTATAGAACATTTACTATAATTATTAATTCAAATGGCTATATTTTAGAAAAATTTAAAATTACAAAGCTCGTTTTTAAGGAAGTTCAAACTAAAGAGGCTACAAGAAAAACCAAAAATGAATAAAAACTATACTATAAAAGATATTGCTAAAGCACTGAACCTATCACCTTCCACCGTTTCTAGGGCGCTTAGAGACAGTCATGAAATCAGTCAAAAAACCAAAAAACTAGTATTAGACTTTGCCAAAAAAATAAACTATAGAACCAATCCCATTGCATTAAGTCTAAAAGAAAGGAAAAGCTATAGTATAGGAATCATTGTCAGCGAGTTTGCTAACAACTTCTTCTCACAAGTTATCGATGGAGTCGAGTCCGTCGCTAATGCCAATAATTATCAAGTAGTTATCTCTCAAACCCATGAGTCTGCTCAACGAGAAGAGCAGAATATTGAATATTTCTATTCACGTGCTATAGACGGAATATTGATATCGCTTTCGGCGGAAACTTCAGACCTATCTTACATGCAAAGCTTAATAGATAAAGGATATCCCCTAGTATTTTTTGATCGCGTACCCTCTTCTTTAAAGGGACACAAAGTAATTAGTGATAATAGAAATGGTAGTATTGAAGCCGTACATTATTTAGCGAAAAAAGGAAAGAAGAAAATTGCCCACTTAACGGGTTCAAAAAGCTTATTCATAACCAACGAGCGGGTAAAAGGATACAAAATGGGGCTTATGGCAAACGGCTTAGAATACTCCGAATCGCTGGTTAAACACTGCGAATATGGAGGGTTACATCACCAGGAGGTGGAAAAAGCTGTGGATGAACTTTTAAGGGAGGATATAGACGCTGTTTTCATCTCTGGAGACAAACTTACAACGGGCTTTCTGCAGATCCTTCGAGAAAAGGAAGACTTCGATCAAGACAAGATTTTAGTAGCTGGATTCACTAATTCTAATGTCGTGAATTTATTTTCCCCAAAAATCATATCCGTACGGCAAAGTGCATTTGAAATGGGTAAAAACGCGGTGGAGCTATTAATTGAGCAAATAAATAGCAAGGAAGAATCCCTGAGTTTTAAAACCATCATCGTGCCAACTGTATTAAGCAAAGAGTAGCTAGCTAAAGTTTAAACCTATTTCCAGTTTATGAATACATGAGTACCTACTTTTAAGCTCAAGCTGAACCTTTGCAATTTGAGTCGAAACGGCTACCGGTAAAATTGAAATATCCAATAGCCCATAACCGGCATCGATTGCATATAATTCCGCTGACTATTATTTTTGTATTTTGTAATATTACTCCAAGGGTGAGCAATTGATAAGACTAATTGTCCTTATTATCCCAAAAATAACCGTTCTTATTTTAAGGGCATATTTAAGCAGATCACCGATACGACCAATAGTAAATCACTTTTAATGAAGGAATATGTATTACAAAGCCTCTATATTGCTACTTTTGTCTTTGCTATTTTCATCGCAATTATATGCTCAGCAATCCGGTAAACCACGCGTAATAATAAGCACAGATATAGGGGGTACAGACCCCGATGATTTCCAGTCTATGATTCACCTACTGATGTATTCCGATCAGATGGATATCGAGGGGTTGATTTCCTCAGCCTATGGAAATGGTAGAACTTCGGATATCTTCAGAATCATAGATTTATATGAAAAAGATTACGCGCAACTATTCAAGCATAACAGCAAGCTAGAAAACCCCAAAAAGCTGCGTGAAATAACAAAACAAGGAGCCCTAGGTATTGCACCTTTTAAAGGATACTCCACTCCATCCGAGGGATCGGAATGGATCATAAAGCGCGCAAAAAAACAGGACAGTAGGCCTCTTTGGATTTTGGTGTGGGGAGGCTTAGAAGATGTAGCCCAAGCTTTAAAAGATGCACCGGAGATCCAGGATAAAATCAGAGTCTACTGGATTGGAGGCCCCAATAAAAAATGGAGCGTGAACGCTTACAATTACATAGCTGAAAACCACGGTGATTTATGGTTCATAGAGGCCAATGCCACTTATCAGGGGTGGTTTAAAGAAGAGAAACATGCCCATCCTTACCTTTCTTCTAAAAACTTCTACCCCTATTTTATTCAGGGAAATGGACACATGGCAGCGGATTTTCAGAACCATTACCAAGGGGATATAAAAATGGGCGATACGCCTTCAGTAGCCTACCTTTTAAACGGCGAGGCCAATAACCCCCAAGAAGGTGGATGGGGCGGGCAATTTGTCCCCATAAAAAGAAGCTCAAAAAGAGTTTTCCATAGAAATACAGCACTTCGAGACACCGTGCCTGTATATAGCGTGGTGGAGTGGGTATTCCAAGGCCCAGAAATTTCTATTGCTCAGGATTCCAGCTGCTTTGAAATGGAGACTCTGGGGCAGGTATGGCCCGGTTATTATATAGGAGGCGGGCAATATTCCATTCGATATTCTCCAAAAAAGGTGGGCGATCTTACTTACATCATCTCCAGCTCCATAGAGGAACTTGACAAACAAAAAGGTGAGCTTTCCATCTCGAACCCTTGGCCAGGGAAAGAAGATAGCAAAGATTTCCTACTGGGAAACAATTGGTACAGCGATGTACCCGATAAGGAGCATTTTATCGATGGACAGCAAGGCGCACAGACAATCGCTAAGCACAGAGAAGCCTATTTAAAGGACTGGGCAGAGAGGTGGAGCTGGCTGAAAGACAGCACTCAGAAAACCCCAGTGCAGGTTAAAAAAGACAACTCATTCACCCTTGAATCCACCTTTGAAAAAGAAAGAAAATACCGCGATTATATAACAATCGCAGAAGTTCAATCCACTGCAAAAGAGCATCTCAATATCCCTTACGACAGTATTGGCAACAGACCTTTACTATTAGATGTGTTTATCCCTAGATCTAAAAAACAAAAGGCTAAACCTGGTGTGCTTTTAATTCATGGTGGAGGCTGGCAATCGGGAGATAAATCTCAGATGCACACTATTGCAAAAGCTTTAAGCAACGCAGGGTATGTGGCCGTTTGTGTGGAATACAGGCTATCTGATGAAGCAAAATACCCCGAGGCGGTATATGACTTAAAAGCTGCCTTGCGGTGGATGAGAGCCCACGCGAAATCCATAGAACTAGACCCTGATTTTATAGTAAGCCTAGGAACTTCCGCAGGAGGACAGCTGGCAAGCCTACTTGGCGTGACAAATAACAACCCGAGTTTTGAAGAGCCCAGAAGAAGTAACCTCGAATTCTCCTCTTCCGTTCAAGCAGTGGTAAATATCGATGGTACTCTCGCATTCCGTCATCCAGAATCTTCAGAAGGGACCGCAGCAGCAAACTGGCTTAAAGGAACATACGAGGAATCCTCAAAAAACTGGGAAGATGCAGCGCCGCTAAATCATGTCAGCGCAGAGGCAGCGCCCGTACTATTTCTAAATAGCTCCATTCCCAGGTTTCATGCCGGACGGGATGATATGATTAAAAAATTAAACAAATACGACATAGCTTGGGAAGTGAAAGAATTTCCCGATACACCACACACCTACTGGTTTTTCAATCCATGGTTTAAGCCTATGATGGAGAACACGACCAAGTTTTTAGAAAAAATCTACAAGCCATAACTGGATGAAGAGCGGCGGAAACAAGCTCAAACAGTAGGCTATCCTCTATCAGGTGAGGAAAGTTCCGCCCAAAAATGTTAACCGAACCTTATTAGATATTAACGAAAACGATTGCGCAACATTTATGTTACAAAGGCTATAATGTTTTGTAGACTTGTCCTATACAAATACTAACAGTGAACCATAACTCCTGAAAAGTGGTGAAAGAAAATTAAAAACAAACATTTAGAAGATTCCCAATTCCAACCTAAAGGAGTGTAATTTTTTACATATAAACTTTTGCTATGATACAAGATCGACCTTCATGGAAATTTATTCTCCCTTTATTTCTCATGTTCTTTTCTTTAACTCTTGCTCCCCTTCAAGCACAAGAGGGTGTACCTCAAGGAACCGTTATCAACCAAAATGGAGATCCCATTGCAGGTGCAACAGTAAAAGTACAAGGGACAGATTACCAAACTGCCACTGATAAAGACGGTAGGTTTACCCTAGAGCACGCAAGCACGGATCGTGTGCTCCTAATTTCTTTTACGGGTTATCAGACCCAGCAGGTCACTTTAAAAGCGGACGATATCAACATCACCGTAGAGCTGGTTGAAGATAACATCAACCTGGATGAGATTGTAGTCATAGGCTATCAGGCTGTAAAACGAAAAGATTTAACCGGATCAGTCGCCTCAGTAAGCAGCAAGGACCTGGAAACGGCTCCCGTTATTAACGTAGCTCAAGCATTGCAAGGGAAGATGCCAGGGGTAAACGTCATGTCTCAAGACGGACGTCCCGATGGCGATGTTTCTATTCGCATTCGCGGAGGAGGGTCTATTTCTCAAAGTAATGAGCCTCTTATATTAATTGACGGTATACCGGGAGACATTTCAGATGTACCAAGCAATATGGTTGAGAGCATCGATGTGCTTAAAGATGCATCCTCAACAGCAATATATGGAGCTAGAGGTGCCAATGGAGTTGTTCTAATTACTACCAAAAATGCTAAAGCTGGAAAAAGTGTCGTCAACTACAATGGTTTTGCAAAATTAAACACCCCTACTTCATATATGCCGGCTTTAAAACCATACGACTACCTCGCTTTTAAATGGGCCTTATTAGATGCCTACGAAGATTTAGATTACGTAACACCATTCACCAAGCTATTTGCCCTAGGTGACAATAAAGGAGAAAACACCTTAGGAATTGATGCCTACAAGAACGTAGACTATTATAATGTACAAAAGGAGCTATATAACAACTCTTACTCGCATAATCACGACCTTTCCATCACTGGAGGGAACGACAAAACCAAAATATTCGTCTCGGCAAGCTACATGGATGAGGATGGGATGAAGCTGATGTCCAATGCAAAACGTGGGTCTGCTTTCTTAAAGGTCAACCAAAAGCTAAGCTCCAACTTTGATTTAAATCTAGACCTGAGATTTACAGACAGACGAAGGACAGGACACGAAAGCACCACGAATGGTGCCGGTTCTATCTTATCCTCCTCCTACCGCTTCCGCCCTATTCATATCGATAATATACTAGGAGACCTATCGATGATGACTCACTCCACTCTGGGAGAAGAAAACAGCGTAATGTACGGAGTTACCAATCCTGTAAATAGAACTCTAGACATCGATAACTTTTCGCTTGGTCAAGGAGCAACAGGAACTCTTGGCGGGAGGTGGAGAGTTTTTGATAACACCACTATTTCTAGTGAGGTTACCGTATCGCGCTGGTATAGGACCATTAAAAATTGGTCTGGATCTACTACCAACTCCAACTATTATGTCGCTACTGGAAATATGGAAACCATGGATTCAAAAGTGTTCGCTGGAGATGCAGACTATAGGAAAAATGACAGCTGGCGCTTGAGGTGGACAAACACCATCAATCATGAGCTACTAAACGATGAGACGCATCAATTGAACCTATTAGTCGGTCAAGAAGTAGCCAACTCTGGCGGTACAGATATGCGTATCAACGCACTGCGGTTCCCTGCTAACTTCTCCAAAGGCAATGCCTTTGCGATGATGAACCAGTACGATCCGAGCGTTTCAAGCAACCTCACCATTGCCACAGGTGAAACTACACCTAATAAGCTATTGTCGTTCTTTGGACGCGCCAACTACTCCTTACTGGACAGGTATTTATTCACATTTACCATGCGGGCTGATGGATCATCAAACTTCTCGCCAGACCACAGATGGGGCTACTTTCCTGCTGCCGCACTGGCCTGGAGAATAAGCAATGAAAAATTCTTCAATAAGCCGCAATGGATGGATGATTTAAAGCTACGTGCGTCTTATGGACAAGTAGGGAACGATGCTATTGGAGCTGACCAATGGTCTCAGCTTTGGGCAACTGAAACCGATACGCGCCTTCAACAGGTTATAAATAACGAGCTTCAGCCTGCCTATAACCTAGCTTCTTCGAATATGGCCAACCGAGACTTAAAGTGGGAAACAACGATCACTAGAAACCTTGGCTTAGACTTCACCATACTGGAAAATAAAATCTCCGGAACACTGGAGTTCTATAAAAACAGTACTACTGACCTATTGATGTTGACAGATATCCCGTCCATTACCGGCTTTAACACCAGCTACGCCAACGTTGGAGAGACTAGCAACCAAGGTGTAGAGATTTCTATGTCGGGTGTTGTATTTGAAAATAAGGACTGGCACATCAGCCTGGGAGCCAACCTCAATATCAATAGAAACAAAATTGTCAAGCTTGCAGAAGGTATACAAAGTGTATACGGCACGTCATTTTTCCAGTCCGGCATACCGAGCAACGACTACTTGCTACAAGAAGGAAAGCCTGTGGGTATAGTTATGGGCCTACAAATGGATGGAAGAGGCTTTTATGAAACCAGTGACTTCACCTACAATGCTTCCAATGGCATGTACACTCTAAAAGATGGGGTAGCAGACCTTTCCTCAGCTTTTGTTGGCCATCATAAAGGTGTGGTGCCCTCCGGACAGCAAGCGTACCCTGGAATGCCCAAATTTATCGACGCTGATGGCAACGGTACCATAGACACAAAAGACTATGTACAGATTGGAAATATGACTCCTAAACACACCGGAGGCTTTCAAATAACGGCGAGCTACAAAGATGTAGACCTAGCCACTTACTTCAATTGGAGCTATGGCAACCAAATATACAACGGAAATAAACTAGCTTCCCTATACAACTCCAATAAAAGTGGAGGACTTTATGGTAACAAGTTAGACTTTGTGAATCAAGGTTATAAGATATACGACATCAACCAAAGTGGAGAGTTAGAGCGCATTACTGATCCTTCCGCGCTGGATGCTATGAATAAAAACGCACAATTACCACTAACCTACTTACACCAAGGATACGTAAGCGACCTGGGTATAGAGGACGGATCGTACTTAAGAATTAATACTCTAACCTTAGGATATAGCCTGCCTCAAGGAGTGTTGTCGAAAATGGGTTTAAGCAAACTTAGAATCTACGGCACAGTGTACAACTTGGCGACCTTCACAAAATATTCTGGGATTGACCCTGAAATAAACGCCAACCCTAACATCAATAACTCCAGATATCCAACACCTGGATTTGACTGGGGTATGTACCCTAGGCCTCGTCAGTTTGTTGTAGGTCTTAATGCTAGTTTTTAACCCCATAAAGTTTCATTAAAAATAAATGTATCATGAGAAGAATATCCATAATTCTATATATAATATTAACAGCAGTGGCTCTTAGTTCATGTAAAGACTTTCTTGAAACAAAGAACTTGGGGCAAAGTGATAATGATTTTGTCACCTCCAGTCCGGAAGAGGTTTCTAAAGTCTTGTCTTGGGCTTACGGTCAATACAGAACCAATATAGCAGCTGGTGGAAACTACAATTGGCAGGACCCGCTAGGCTCAGATGCCGAATACATGAGTGAATTCCCAACGGCAAACAATGTAATAGCCAGGCTACAACCCGAGGCTGCATCCATTAATAACGCTACACAGTTCAATGCCTTAAACATTGTCCTAGCCCGCGTTTCTCGCTTAGCCGATGCACTCCGTGAAAAAGGAATCCATGAGATGGAAGAGACGAACATTTGGACCCATCTATACGGTGAGGCCATAACGATGAAAGCACTATGCAGCTGGGAGCTCGTACGTCACTTTGGGGATGTACCCTATGGATACGAAAACCAGTACATCCAGGAATATGAGCTCAGCTCTCGCTTTGATATCATGGATCAAATTATCGACGAGCTAACTGCTGTTGAAGGGAGAATGTTTCGCCTGGGAGAAAGTGGCATCACTGCCGAGCGTCTCAATAGATCTTACGCCAATGCCCTAATTGGTGAAATTGCACTTCATGCTGGAGGCTGGCAAACAATTAGAACCGATATGGACGGCTTATACGGCGATGTTCAGTTCGAACATAAAGGTGCGGATGATGGTATGTGTGTTTATGCACGAAGGAAAGACTTTAAAGACTATATACAAATAGCGGAAAAGTACCTCAACATTGCAATATACACCCAAAATGGTAGCGCGCAATTAATAACAACCGATAACAGAAGTTTCAACAACCCGTTTCAAGTGCACTGGCAAGAAATCAACTCCAGGCGCTCTAGTCCAGAATCATTCTTTGAAATTAGTGCTGCACCCGGTCACGGTGGGGAGCACCCCTATTCACAAGGGCGCCCAGGTTCCAATAACAACGCAGTATCTGTGCTCAATACATTCGCCGCTATCCGTATCATCCCTTCATTCTTTTATAACGGCTATGAGCCGGGGGATAAACGTAGAGACGTAAGCATGGTAGTTACTGGTAGTGATGCCGCCACTGGTAGAGAGACCTTAGTACCTCTAGGGGCAGGAACACGTATCGGCGGTGGTGGCCCCTCCATCAATAAATGGGACCAAAACCGTGGTGACGATCCGTTAATTGCCAACAACGCCTTTCGTGGTGCAGGTATGAACTATACTATTTTAAGGGTTGCAGATGCCATGCTTATGCTCGCTGAGGCTAAAGCCATACTTGGAGACGATGCCGGAGCACTGGAGCTTGTCAACCAAATCCGAGAACGTGCATTTGGTAACAGCAATAACAACATTTCAGGAAAAACTGGAGAAGAGCTTCTAGATGCCATCTACGAAGAAAGAAAGCTAGAGCTTTTAGGCGAAGGTGATATCAGGTGGGATATGATCCGATCGGGAAAATTCAATGAGCGGGCCATTAAAGTAAGACAGGAAATGGATGATATGATGGCCGGCTTAGCACAAAATGGTTACTACACCTTTGAAAGTGGACGAACCATTTCCAATTACATATGGACCAAATACGTTCAAATAAATCCCGGCAGCTCTCAAGCCGTGGTGACTCAGGAGAGCACAAATGAGGAAGACCCTGCCCTTTACCCGGGCTGGCGTGGAATTTTTAATTGGAATGCGCCTTCCCACGCGTCAGTAAACGCTAAAAACCTAGCTATTGAAGGTCTATACCGTTACATAGACCCTAACGGTGCGGAAGCAGCAGCCCTAGAGGCCGATGGCTATGAGAAAACCAATTGGGGTATAACCATGCTTAGTGGAACCAATCCCAATATGTATAAAGCGGCTATTTTAGATGGGGTAGTAGGACGAGAAAATTACGCTCCTAGGTACTTCCACCCTATGCCACTAACCGTCATAGACCAGTCTAAAGGTACCGTTACCAATGGATATGGACTACCAAATAACTAGCCCGCACTAAGCTTGGCCATGCTTGGCTAGGACAATGCTAGCTATAAGCTAATGGTGCAACAACTAGTAAATAAAAAAACTCACCATCAAGACTCTAAGACTTGATTGGTGAGTTTTTTTTATGAACCCCAATTCAAAGAACTGTTATCCTTTTGTGCACCTTTTTTAATCCTTCGCTTAGATGACTTCCGCACTTTTGCTACAACAACTTTTTAACTTCACACAACCCGCTGTCACACAAGGGATTTAGATTTTCTTAAATTTATTTTCGGGTGTTAATCCGGGTTATTACCCTTGAATTTATACTTATAAGAGATTTGAAAAGCAAAAATAGCCGGACTTAAATCCCAGTAATTCGCAAAACCAAAGGGCGCTATAAAGTTTTGCACTAAAGTTCATCGATGAACTACCGTAGAATTTATGACTAACCTGGCCATTTTACCCAATATTATTGCATGAGTCTTATGCCAAGCTTGATTTTACATGGCTACCCATGCAGTACAAGCAAATAAAAAAACTCACCAACAAGGCTCTAAAGCTTGATTGGTGAGTTTTCACCTGAACCCGCAGTTCAACGAACTGTTAACCCTTAGGGCATCTTTTTAAATCCTTCTTTTTTAATTTTCCAGCTACCGTCTTTTGGGAAGCCTGGAAGATCTTCATCAGTAGCATCCCAGCCTTCAAGCATCATAGCTACTGCCGTTAGGGTCCCACCATTTCCAGGAAGATAAATACGCAATCTATCGTCCTGGTAATTATGACCATTTTTCAAGTATGTATTTGTTTGGATATCCATAAATAGTGCATCCAATGCTTTCTCCGGAAGGTTTAACCGAGCGGCATTCATAGCGGTCATTGGAAAATCCCAACCCCACGTCTTCTCCCAAAACCAGTTATTCCACACCGTATCTAGCGTGTTCTTCATGATCTCTTTATCCAGCTTGGCGGACTCAGGAACCATACCCAAAGCACCCAGGACAGCTGGGTGATCGGTCATCCACTTAGGGAAGGTGTACGAGTCGGTAGCAGTCTCAGTGGCTAAGTAGATATCATCTTGCACTGGTAAAGGAGCTAACTTATCGATTACCTCATCCCATTTTTCTTCACGCGGCTCCCCAAGGCGCTCCTTCCACTCTTGCGCTATGCGCAGCGCCCAATCCCAATAAGCAACCTCATAAGTCGGGTTCTTAGTTTCTACAGCAGGGAAAACCTCCTGTGCTGGGATAACACCGTAGCCTAGATCATAGCGATCTTCCTCGCGATTGTAATGCGGATAATCTGCCATAAACTCCGCAGTAGCGAATATCAAGTCCTTGTATTTATCTAAAACCGCAGCATCTTTATTATGGCGATAGGCTAATTCAGCCATATAGATAATATGAGGCTGCTGCCAGATTAAAAACGCTGCGACCGAAGAAGGGCTCTCATTGCCATCTAGGTCCGTCATTTTTATCCACCTCACCCCTTCATAGCCTTGTCTTTGTGCCAGCTCTTTAGCTTTTTCATACGAACGGAAGTAATAGTCCAAGCTTTTCTCCATAATCTCAGGCCTTCCCCAGAGTGCAAAGTGTACACCATGCCACCAGTGCATCTCTGTATGGGGCTTCCCATACCAGCTGTTGAAGGTTAACCCCGTCTCTTGAGGCGGGTTGCTTCCAGCACATTGCACGCGTGTTAAGTATTGCGATAGCACTATACGGCGCTCCAGCTCATGAGCCCTAGTATCTGTACTCCCCTGAAAGTCAACAGCAGCACCACTTTTCCAGAATTCCTCCCAAGCGTCGATACTCTCTTGCTCCACATGGGCAAACATAGGGGCCTGCGGCTTGAAATTATTTTCCTCAGCAAACTCAAAAGAGAACTCGAATGACTCCCCACTAGCATCCGGGGTAAAGACAAAGTAATGTTTTCCCTTTTCTGAAACTTCACCCTTAGAGTGGCTTAGCCCCACAAAATACGTAGCTGAGGATAACTGGTGCTCAATAATTGCAGATTGATCATCTTGCTCAACAATAACACTCTGGTGCATATCCTCGTTGCCATAAAATGTCGCCTCATCTAAAAACTTTCCCGAAGGGTAAGGGAACTTCACAAAAGCCTTGAGCTGACCGGAAGCTATAAGTGGTGAGTTTACCTCCACAGCAACTTTATCGCTAAACTGTGCAGCAGCAGTTTTCACCTCTACCGGCTGCCCTGCCACCTCAAACTTACTCGATACCAATCCCGACCATAGATCTAAAGTCTGGTCTATACCTTTGATATCCTCTAGCCTTGCTAGGCTACCGTCTTCCAGCTGAAATTCCAAACCCACATTTCCCAATTGTAACCTATGGGGATTTACTCTATAGTATTCGGTAGCTTGCGCCGACCTGCTCCCATCTTTATATTGGACGCTATACTTGGCGTCTCTGCCTTCATTATTAAAATCGTAAGACCGAAGAGTCTCCTCAAACTTCAAATCATCTTCATTCAAGAAGCTATTCCAGCCCCATTCGGATTGTGTTCCTAGAGATACTCCTTTCCCGTAGAACTCGGGGAAGCTTTGCATTCCAGTGATATCCACAGTGTAGGCAAACACGCCGTTGCCAACCGTTAAAGTGGACAGAGTATCTGGAGATTGATTGCTAACATTATGCCGCTGAACAACAGCCTTCCGATCAATCTTATCCTCCTTCTCGAGTTGGCATGAAACAAAACTCAACAGGAATATTCCTATCAATAGATTTAATGATTTATTCATTTGTAAATTTTTAAGGTTTATTATATAATAGACTTCACATTTAGCAATTATTCAAAGTAGATATACACCTAAAACCCATAACACTATTCATATAAGAATGTAACTGCAATAATTCCGACTACCACGTCATTTGTAATCGCTTCAAGCTCTATGGATTTCACTTGTTTGTCACCCTGCAAAGGCAAATCTAGTAATGTTGCCGCTCCACCATCAATGGCTCTATCGGTATATCCTTTAATGCTGTCGTACTTCGATAGCTCGCCCCCTTTATAGAGCTCGCCCGTTTTTAATTTCACGCGGTACGGCACCTCTTGGTCAGGAATCTCAAAGGCATAATTGTCATCCAAGTAATCCTGCTCGATGGGCCACCAGTTAACTGGGTTTTTCAGTTCCAAAACATCTTCTGTTTGGTCTTGATAAACGACTTTCAATTGCGCATTAACCATTTGCGACTGCATGGGGTTGGTGGATCCTGCTAGCAAGAGGTAAACTTTTTTCGCCTTACCCTTAGCTGGGATCTCTACTTGGGTAGGGTAATTATCCCACCTACTGGTAAATAGCACATTTTGCTTATCACCACTCACTAAAAAGGGTACTCCCAGGTAACTAAGCTCTCCATTATTGCGAGCCGCCATTAAGCCCGAGTCGTCAATATTGGCAGTAATTAGCGGGTAACACCAGTTGCCAATTCCCTGCCAGGGCAGCTGCAAAGTAGGCCCTAGAGGACGCGGAGACACATACTTCTCTTGGAAAATATCGCTAAGCTTCGCATTGTAATACTTAGAAAGGTCAACAGTCTTTTGCTTACCCTTGTTTTGGATTTCCCAGTTGACATAACGCTCGGTCCATTTGCTACCATCTACCTCAACTTGCAACAGGTTAGTACCCCGGGTTAACTCCTGGTTAGCTAAAGCGATAATCTTACTTTCTTGCGCCCCTAAAGAAAGCTCCTCATTTAGTCCTATTCCATCTAAAAGAACCCTTTGGGAGCTATGAGTGAGGTTGGTAATGGTTAGGGAATGTTTCCCCGCGTCCTCTTGGAAGACTAAATCCACCGGGTGGTGATTGCGCAAATTGATCGCCTGCCACCACTGCACTTGATCTTGCTTTAAGTGAACAAAGTAAGTTCCTTTGCGCTCCAGTGCATTAAACTTAAAGGTATTAGCAGTATGCTCTTTAATAACACCCTGAGGGTCGTAAACATCCAATAGCTCTACGCCCTGAGGCAAATCAAGCGTATACACTTCAGAATAAGCTTGCTCCAGTGTCTCTGTAGCAAGGGTTTGTAGCTCTCCCTCCCCTGTAATCTCTACAGAGAAGCTATTAGATCTCGGCGCCTCCAGCACTAAAAACGGTCTATTGAGTGAGGTCTCTTTTATATTCCAGGAGACTTCCTTACCGTTAACTTGAACCGATTTCACGGCGCTAAAGTCAATAGGGATCTCCATTTTTAAACCCACTTGCTTTTGGTAGTGCGTCACGATTTCAAAAGATAGGCTTTGCTGGTCCTTTTTATAGCTATAGCTCCAGTCGGGAAGCTCTATTTCCGCATAGTCCCAATCACTTGGGAAGCCCGGCTTTATAAACACATAATCATCCATTAATTGTGGGTGGTAGCCAAAAAGCCCCTCGGTCAAAGTACGTGAGGCCACGCCTATGGGATCTGCAAAATCTCTATACAGCTCCCCGCGGAAAGCATCGTAAAAGGAGAGCTGCTGGAAGTTACCCGGACTCACCCCATTGTACATACTTTCTATCAGGTTACTCTTCCACAATAAGAACGCCTCATCCATTCTGCCAGACTGCCAAAATGCTAAAGAGGCCTGCAGGTTTTCTGCCAGCGCCACATTGTTGACCGACCAGGTGTATGGCTGCCAAGTAGTCGTTGCTAATGTGTATAAACCCTCTTGGTTTCGCCCTTGCACCGAAATGGGGATGTGTGGCAAAAAGTTATCGATATAGCGTGTGTTTTGGTAATTATCAAAGTCATCTAAAAGGTGTGCATCCGCCACGTGGTAGATGGTCCACAAGCCCGGCATATCGTGAACCAGCTGCTTGCCTAGTGTATCTTGATACTCGGCGAAATAGCCTCGATCTTTAAGCCAAAGTCTCGATAACATGGCCTCTTCTATTTGTTTTGCCTCCTGCTCAAAAATCTGCGGGTCTTCGCCCAATATACGCGCAAACTTGGCAGCCATAGTATTTGCTCGGTAGTTATAAGCTGTGGTATGAGCCACACCTCCACCAGAGTATTGCAACGCATCGCTCGCCCATATCGCGCAATAAGCATCGTACAAGCCGTTACGCTTAAAATTTCTGCGCTCCCAGGCTAAGTGCCTTTTGATGGTAGGCCAAATTTCAATAAGAAACTCCTTATCTCCGGTATAATTGAAGTATGAAAATATCTGATCGAAAAACACCAGGTTCATATCGTAATGGTGAGCTACCGTGTTGTTATTGGGGTGGCGAGAAATATAACCACTAGAGAACATGGCTGTTCCCATCTCCTCGATATGCCGCGCGAGATGAAGTGCCGTATCCATCACCACGGGCCCCTGCGCTGGTTCTAAAACTTGCGAGTTGGAGTAGCTAGAGAAATGCGCCTTCGCGCGGTCGTGCCAGCCTAAAGTATTAGCCGTATAAGCACCCCTCCAAGCGTTCAGCCGCATGCGCCATGCTACAGCACCATGCAGGTAAGTTGGGCTTTCCCAAACGCCATCGGAAGCTACCGTTAGTGCGCCTCCTAGTGTGTTGATAAAACGATCTGGGGTGTTTATTTTCACTCTGTTAACAAGAGAAAGACGGGCTTGTTCGGCCTGTTCAAAAATACTTTGCACCTCAGATTGGCTATAGCGTCCATCTAATGCTCCTTTAGATATACGAATAAAGCGTGGTGATTCCTGTAAGTTGAAGGTTGCATAGACTATGGGGGATGCCGAAGCACTATTCTCAGAGAGACCAGAAAGCCGTTCTAAAA
Organism: Candidatus Sphingobacterium stercoripullorum; assembly: GCA_019114715.1. Taxonomy (GTDB): domain Bacteria; phylum Bacteroidota; class Bacteroidia; order Sphingobacteriales; family Sphingobacteriaceae; genus Sphingobacterium; species Sphingobacterium stercoripullorum. The sequence goes on from DXEZ01000267.1 coordinate 15,206, forward strand.
ATGTTACATCGGTCACATTCACCACTTCTGCTCCTAGGAAGCTCCCATTAACTAATTCCTTTTCCTTTTTACCGTTTAAATAAGTCAGCTCAAAGTCCGTCTTATGGATTGAAAAGCGGTTATTCTCGGTATACTCCGGCAATAAATAAAAGGAAGATTCTGGATCTGCACCTATATCACCTCCTCTACTAAACTTCTTCCCACTAGCCCCTCCATAAATCGCATGGATTCTGCCGTTTGTTGAAACCCCATGAGCTTGAAATTTCACCACTAAGCCCTCTTCTTTTTCCTGCGCAAGGATGGTTAGGTCAATCTTCCCAGTGCCTAATAGCGCATCAGTAATGGTGTAAACCATGGATCCCGGGCGGTATCGGGTTTCAATCCTATCTGCATCAATAAGCTTTTTAAAGATCCCCCCACTCTCTAAAACAAACTGGAGGTTCCCCCCCATACCGGGGAAATACAAAGCAAATTCCGGTAAGTCCCCAGCTTCTACTCGCGAGGGCTTATGGTTTCCGTATAAAGCCCGATTGAACCTATACTTACCATCCACTAGCAAAAAATCTCCATTGTCCTCTGTATAATGCTCTGTCCTTAAAGTGTTTTGCCAGTGCTTGGACTGTGCAACCCCCTCCTCAAAAACAGCTAACATCAAAACGCAAGCAAGCAAAACATCAACTACTCTATTCATCATTTACAGGTTATATAAATTCCTAGCATCTGAGTACCACTAAAAGATGTATTACTCATTTTTTATTTTAAGTACACTCTCATCTAAATCTTTCCTTAAAAGCAGCTCTTCATTTTGGTAATCACCAGTCAAAGTGATTGCCGAAGAACGGTTTCCTGAAATATCAAAAACTGGAGCCTTAGCATCAGTCACTAGTCCTTCAATATGCACATCTTGCGTGTTACGCAATGTCAATGCTGGGCCTTCTTTAGGATAAATCTCGATGTTCTTCAGGTTGATTCGTTTGGACTCCAATAACTCTCCACCAACTTCAGAGTGAACCACATAATTCTCTACATTAATATTTTCAATCATATGCTCGGGCAGGCCATAAAAGTATAGGGCTTTCCTCGCGCTAGCGCATACGACATCTTGAATGTAAATATTCTTAAAAGTTGGAGTGGTTTCATCCACCTCAGGGATCACCTCAGCGACTTCCACCTCATCCCCATCTTCTAGGGTCTCTACTACAGATTTACCACCGTAATACAGGTTAAAATGCAAAGGTTCAGTCAGGATATCGAACATATTGATGTTCCGTATATAGATATTTTCCACAACGCCCCCTCTGCCTCTTCGGCTTTTAAAGCGAAGGCCCACATCTGTTCCTAAAAACTGACTATTGGATACGCTGACATTTTTCACACCTCCAGACATCTCACTACCAACTACAAATCCTCCATGCCCTTTGAATACCGTACAGTTATCAATGATTACATTTTCTGTAGCAATCCCGCGGTTTCTACCGTCTTCATCTTTACCAGATTTAATACATATACCGTCGTCCCCTACATCAAAAGTACTGTTTACCACAATGGCATTTTTACAAGACTCCAAATCCAAACCGTCCCCATTTTGTGCATAAGAAGGGTTTCTTACTTGAATATTATCGATGATAACATTCTCACACATCAAGGGGTGGATATTCCATGCTGGGGAGTTTTGAAATATAACACCATTTAAAAAGATATCTTTACACTCAATAAAGCTAACCATCACGGGCCTTAAGAAATCCCGAACTGATGCCCACTCTTCGTCCGTTTTTAGATGAACAGGAACGTTCATATCACTGATGGTGTCTCCATGCAAATACTGCTCCGAAGGCATCCAGTAATTATCTCTTTTAAAAGCTCCGCCTGCAGAAGTGGTCTTCTTCCAAAAGCTCTCGGATACTTTCTCCTTCTTTAAAGGCCGCCAGTAATGACCATTGCCGTCTATTGCTCCACGGCCCGTGATCGCAATATTTTCTAAATTCCTTCCCGATATGGGAGATTGACACCTCTTGGTATCCAAGCCTTCAAAAGAAGTCTCAACAATAGGATATAAATCTTTATCCGGGGAGAACAATATAATCGCTTGGTCTTCTAAGTGAAGGTTTATATTGCTCTGAAATACAATGGGTCCTGTGAACCATACACCAGAGGGGACAAGTAACTTTCCCCCTCCTTTTTCTGCAAGAGCTTCCATGGCATTGGCAAATGCATCTGTATTCAACGTCGTTCCATCTCCTACACCTCCAAAATCTGTTATGGAAACCACATTCTCAGGGAAGGTAGGCCTATGCAATAAAGGCATCTCAAAGGGCAAATTATCGTATAAATAACTATAATCCTTAGCTTCCTGTTTTTCTGATGTACAGGAAATAAAACCCAAAAACAATAGAACTATCAACAACTTGTGAGAGTACATGTTAACTTTTTTCTTCATAATATTTTTATTAAACCATTAATCCTTAAAAGCTTCAACCAATACTTCTTTTTAAGTAAAAAACTATACCAGCGAAACTTCATCCTTGAAAACTTGTTGTTTTAGTCTGAATACCGATAACTAATTATTTCAAAGACAAATGTGGTTGAGGTTTGGGCTTGACCGCCTTGGGTTGCTCCAAATAAATATCGAGGCTTTCCATTTTCTCTATCTAAAAGAAGCATAGGGCGTTCTAAGCGCCCGTAGCGCTTTAAGTGCTTTGCAGGCGCACCTTCTTTGATATAATGCTGCATATTAAAATACGATACCTGGGGATCCGACCAGTTAATACCATCGCTAGAGGATAGTATCAACCCGTATTCGTGATTATAAAACCCCATATCGCGCGCAATCATATAATAGCTGTTATTTTCCTTCCATACAAATGCATCTTCTAGCTGAGCATTGTTGGGGTAACCAGAAAAGTCTATGACAGGTTCTGACGACACTTTCTTATAAGGGCCAATAGGCGAATCTGCTTTTGCGAGCCCGTATTTTCGGTTTCCACGAACTGCACCTGATGCATCTTGATATTCCTTAGTATTCCAAGATTTATAATATAGCCAGTACTTTCCATCATTTCCCTTCATAAACGCAGGGTTTGTGGTGCAATGGTCATCCCAAGCCCCCTCCGACCCCGGTAGTAAGATTGGCTCTTCGGACCGCTGCCAGGGACCATAGAGGCTTTGCGAGGTAGCAACGCCAATTCGCTTGGTATCTGTTTTACCATTAGTATTCCCAATATAAAACAAATAATATGTCCCATCGACCTTTTCAATGAGTGGGTTATGGCAAGTCGTACTATCCCAATAACCATCCCGCGGCGCAATAATAACACCTAGGTCCTTAAATGAATCCATAGGACTATCTGCTATCGCATGAGCGATTTCAGAACCTCGAATCCAGCCGCTCATCCCTTTTTCTTTTTTCCAGCGAGAATAAAAAAGGTGAACTTTTCCATCCTCGTCCCATATCGGGCTAGAGCACCATATGTAATAATCTGCTAACTCCAGAGACCTTCCAATGGGGTTTAAATTAAATGCCGGCTTAATGTCTTCTAGCTGCCTACCAAATAAAATATTAGGCATCCATACAGCACTAGATATCATTAGTAAGCTTGACTTCATGAAATCACGCCGAGAGTGCATTTCTATCCCTTTAATATCTTGCATATCATTAATCATCTTATATATCTTTCCATTATACCCTGCTGCTTAATCCATTAATACGACCTTTACAGTCCCTATTTCCTTCACCAGGAAGCTTACATTAGAATTTTGGATGCTGCTGCCCTTTTAATCCTGGGTTATTGTCAATAGTTGAGGTGTTTAAAGGGAAAAGCTCCACTTTGTTTTTTTCCAGTCCTCTATATATGGCTTTGACCCAGTTACTATCTGATGTAAAAGGATTAGCAAAGAATGATGCATCTGTGCTATACATATCCAGTATTACATACCCTTGATCTTCTAAAGAAGTCCTTTCAGCGTTGGAAGGCTCGTTTACAAACGAAAGATAATCTAATGCAACTGTAGGGTCGTTAAATTCCTTAGCATCACTAGGCTTATAAGCACGGAAGCGAGCCACATCGGAATATTTGCCGTTATGCGCCGCTAGATCTAAAATATCTTGCTTGGTTTCTGATAGTTTCTCGTATAAAATTCCCCAACGCACTAAATCCGTTCTACGCCATCCCTCAAATCCTAACTCTAACTTACGCTCTTGAATGATAGCCTCTCTAAAGCCATCGTACGAACTCGGTGTCACCCCTATTTTTGACGCATCTCCATTAAACGCACGCAGGCGTACCTCTTCGTAAGCCTCCTTAGCTGCTGGTGTTGGGCCATTGTTAAGTTCATTTTCAGCTTCTGCGAACATCAGGAGCACATCAGAATACCTTAAATGAATCCAGTTTATATCTCTCTGTGCATCCGATACACCGTTATCACTTTTCCAATTGATTCTGAATTTTCCTATAGTATGGTTCGCATAAGTATTCATCTTATGCATGCTATTATCTGTGATTGCATAATTGGAGATAGTTACATCTCTGCGCACGTCTCCCTCATCGAACTCAAAATAATAGGTCGGCACAGCAGCCATGGCTGGTTGCGATTTTTTATAAAAAGACTGCGTATGGGCAAAGATTCCATTGGTATAACCAATTCTAGCCTCATTTCTATTCGCTCCCTTTTGTCCGTACTCAAACATAGACTCTTTGTTATACCTTCCATTTACTAGATCCCTAAAGATATCTTCGTATGCAATAAGCTCATTTTCCCCTCGATCAATAACTTCTTTAGCGGCATCGCTAGCAATACGGTAAAGCTCCTGGATCCTTGCAGGATCTTCACGCTGCGCTAATTTAACGCTCGCTGAGGAGTAAGATTCTAGATCCCAACGCAAGGAATAACCAGCTGCATATAATGCCGTTCTGGCTAGTATCCCTAGCGCAGAGTTTTTAGAAATCCGCTCAACTGGAGCACCAGACTCACCTTTCCAAGGTAAAAGCTCAACAGCTTTTTGCAAGTCATCGATGCATCCATCATATATAGTATCTCTGCTTACCCGAGAGGACGAGAAATCGGTCATTTCCACAACGGGAACCCTCGGGTAGGGAACATCGCCAAAGTGGCGGACGACTTGCAACATATTCATGGCACGTATGGCGTATGCCTCACCCATGAGCCTATCTAATTTTTCCTTTTCTGCCCCGTCCACAGTAGACATCTGCGGAATATTGCGCAATATCACATTGGCCTGCTCCACACCTGCATACATAGCGGCATAGGTGCTTGTTGGGCTCACTGCCGGGCTGTATACGAAGTTGGACACCTGGTTTTTGGAGTTGGTTTCCCCTTCAGTGGAAAAAGCCTCATCGTTTCCCATTCCGAATTGATAAAACTGCTCGGCATTGAATGTGCTGGTATAGGCTCCCAAAACGGCCATTTCCACTTTTCCCACATCCTCGAAAATTGTAGAACTATCGAAATCCTTTTCCGATGGAAGATCCAACCAATCTTTACAAGAGGTAAAGCCTAATAAACTAACAATTATAACAAAGTATATATATTTGTATCCCTTCATAGTCGCCTGATTAAAATGTTAAATTGATTCCTGTGACGAAACTTTTAATCCTTGGGTAAGCCGAGTTATCTACCCCCCTGGTTAAGATCGCACTAGTTGCCGATACTTCCGGATCGTAGCCGGAGTAATTGGTGAAAGTATGCACATTATTCAGAGTGACATAAAATCTTAACCGTTGAATAAAGGCCTTCTTCGACACCGATTCAGGTAAAGTATACCCTAAAGTGATATTATTTATTCTTAAAAAAGACGCATCTTCTAAATAGTAATCTAGAGGATCAGAAATCGCAATAGAATTACCCGAGTTCAAACTCCAAATTTGATCGGGATCATGCTGATTTGGATTCAGCTCAGAAAGGCGCTGCAAGTCGGTAGTTTCTTTCCCTGTTTGAGGATCCACTAAAGTAAAGCGATCAGCCATACTACCCATCGAATTCTGGTTCGGTAAATATGGTCCCATAAAACGCTGAGAGTTCATATTGAAAACTTGAGCACCGTAAGAGAAGTTCAAGAAAACGCTTAAGTCGAAACCCTTATAAACAAACTCATTGTTAAAACCACCAAAAAACTTAGGCTCTGGGTTACCGATCTTCGTTCTATCGTCTGGCGACCATACTGGGTTTCCATGATCATCCGTCTGCCCTGCTACTGCGAGGTACTTAACATCTCCCGGCTTCACGCTGCTTCTATCTTTACCTTTAAGCGAGGCTACTCCATCTTTCAAGGCATAGCTACCGTCTGCATTCTGCATAAAATCATCAGTCGTGTATACCCCATCGTATTTATACCCATAGAAAGTACTCACTGGGCCTCCCACTTGGGTGTAGAAGTTAATTCTCGATTCGTAGCTTGTAAGCATATAGTCATCCCCCGCGCTTCCAAATAAACGTCCTACTTTAGACCGATTAAACGTAATGTTAAAAGCGGACTTCCATTGAAAGTCGTCCTTACGGATGTTCAAGGAGTTTACGGAAAGCTCCACCCCCCTATTGCGAAGAATCGCTATATTTTGATATTGCGTATTGTAACCCGTAGATGTAGGAATATCAGCCTTTAAAAGAAGGTTTTTTGATTCGTTATTGTAAAAATCGGCTGTTACATTCAGCCTATTGTCCAATAGAGCCATATCTAAGGCCACATTTGTAGTTTGCGTTTTCTCCCACACTAAATCGGGGTTACCCAGAGTGTTGCTGGGCTTAACTCCTACAACCGTAGCGTTATCTACTGCTACTACCGTGGAACCGTATAAAGTAGCATAGCGTGTACTTTCGATTCTATCATTTCCTGTTGTACCGTATCCAGCACGTAGCTTCAGCTGATTGAAAACACCATTATCTTGCATAAAGCTCTCATTATGGATATTCCACGCACCTGAGGCTGATGGGAATGCGCCCCATTTATTGCCTTCATTAAAGGTGGAAACGCCATCCGTACGGATCGTTGCTGTTAATAAATAGCGATCGTCGTAATTGTAAATCCCTCTAAAAAACCCGGAAACAATTCCGTAGCGGCTAGCTTTGGAATCTCCTCTTTCGGTCCTTCCGGCTAAGCTCACATCCTTAAGTCCAAAGTTACTTTGTGGAAACTCAAAGTAATCGTGTTTTAACCCTCGGCTCTCTTCATAGCGAATCTCATGACCAGCCATTAGGTTTAAATGGTGTTCATCTATATCCTTCATCCAGGAAAGTGTATTGGTCCATTGCCACTCGAAGCTTTCCGCATTATTAATAGAGCCGTATGGACCGCCATTGCTTCTAGCATTACGCGTTCTTCCATCGTCCCAAAAGTCGTTACGTGTTTGCCCCCACTGGTATCCTCCCTGAGTCCTGAAAGAAAAGTTATCTAAGAATTCTGCAGTAACTCCAAAGTTAATATTCGCTAGACGTGCGACGCGCTCTGTATTACGAGCGTCGTTCATAATGATGGGATTGTTCAAATCGTACTGCGAATTGATTAACGACATCTCATCTCCTATATCTGTATTGAGTAGCTCCTCGTTAGTGAAACGTATTCCACCTGTTACGGGCTGCAACGCAGACATTTTCAGCATGCCCTCCAGCGACCCGCCACCTTGGCGGTTTGCATCTTGGAATAAGGAATTAAAATCTATCTTCACACCTTTAAATAGCTCGTGTTTTAACTTCGCCCTTACGCTATTACGACGGAAACCCGACTTGGCTAATATTCCATCTTGATTGGTATTGTTATAAGATAGCATCAACTGGGTTTTATCCGTTCCTCCGGAGATATTAACATTATGATTTTTCATAATGGCATTACTGCCAAACACCTCATCCTGCCAATTGATTCCTGGCCGAGTTGCATATTCTCTATTAATCCTATCGTAGGCTCCTGAAGCAAAGTTCGGATCGGAAACATCGCCACCATAAATACTGGTGAAGTTATGATCCATTCCGGCTAAACTTTGAAACTCATATTGGTATTTCACATATTCTTCTACCCCTAAAAGGTCTAAAGACCTGCTAAGCTTTTCCACGCTTAGGTAAGCATTGTAATTGACCGAGGTTTTACCTGCAACTCCCGATTTGGTAGTAATAAGTACTACGCCGTTGGCACCTCTAGCTCCGTAGATTACTGTTGCTGAAGCATCCTTTAGGATATCTATATTTTCAATGTCATTGACATCAATCTTCATCAGAGCATCCTCCATTACAAAGCCATCAACAACATACAAAGGCTTTGTGGACCCAGTAATGGAAGTACCACCCCTCACTGTGATATTCACATCTGAACCAGGCGCCCCACTTTGAGTCACCACATTTACTCCTGCTACTTTCCCCGTCAACGCTTGCGCTGCCGTAGTAACTGGGATCTCTCGAATGTCATCGCTTTTTACGGATCCTACAGCACCAGTTAAGTCTCGCTTTCTAGCGGTTCCGTAACCAATAACTACCACTTCATCCAAATCGTTGTTGGCTTGCATGAGGTGCACGGTAATATTCTCGCTATTGGATACAGTGACCTCCTGGGTGATAAAACCTATATAGCTTACCTCTAACACATCTCCAGCTGAGGCTCTCAAAGAAAAACCACCGTCCGAGTCGGTTAGTGTGCTTAAATTTTTATCTTTTACTCGTATGCTTGCCCCAGCTATAGGCTCATTTTCGCTATCTGTTACTAAGCCCTTTAGGGAAAGCTCTTGAGCTATTGCTGTTGGCAACAGCAAATTGAATAAAACTAAAAAACACAACCATTTTATTTTAAAATAGTTGCAGTAGGGAATCCTCCACTCATACATCGTTTTTGGCATATAATTTTCAATTGATATTTTAAGTTTTCATCTACTATACCATACGCCTACTAGGGCGCATAGAGAAGCTCCTTTGCTAGTTAGTCTTGATAACTGTACACTCCGTTAGAAAATGAATACAAAAGAACCTATTTACAGTATCAAAAGTAGAAATACTGCAAAAAATAGACTTTCAAAATCTTTCAATAAACATCTAAAAATTGACAACAGCCTCCCTACAGCCACCTGTAAGGAGAAGCGTGCGCCGTCCCCCATTGTATAAGAGGTCTAGTGGAATTAAGTCTAGGTATTTGTAAGTTTCAAGAAAACACAAATTATTTTGCAATTAGGGGCCACTCGCACTACTCAATGCATGGATTTTTTGCTGTACCAT
>DXEZ01000268.1 GCA_019114715.1 Candidatus Sphingobacterium stercoripullorum
AATTAACCCCTTGGCAGGGCAAGTTAAAACCTGCTTTCCACTCTGCTCTCCCCCGCTACTTTTAGCTAGCGAAAATGAAAGTCCAAACCAGCTTCAGTTATCGTTTGTAGCTAAAAGCATTTGCAAAGGAATGTTAATTGACACTTTAATTACATTCTATAGCGTTTGGTAATTTTTCATGCATTCTTCCTGTACGCTTTACTATGTACTAAAAATGATACATAAAAACTTAAATTAGAGCAACTTAGTTAAAAAGCGGCACCTTTAGCCTAGCAGCAAGATATAGCACCATACTCAGGCTATTTAGAACGAGTATAAATAATGCGGCACACTCATTTTATTAACTTATTCGAGTATCATTTGTTATTTTTGCAATAGGTAACGACACAAGACATATTTGTCTCGTTATTAGATAAAAAACATCTAATGAAAAGGGATAGCAAATGAAGAAAAGTTCCATTATTTTGATTGTCATCATTGCAGTTGCTATTGCTATGATTATGACTATTTACACGGATTCCAGCACATACTCAACCTTCACCGAAGCTAAAGAAAAAAGTGAAGAGATATATGTTACTGGAGTTTTAAATAAGGAAAAAGAATTAGTATACAACCCCATTGAAGACGCAAACCGTTTTAGTTTCTATATGTACGACAACGACAGTACAGAGTGCTTAGTCGTATTCAACGGAGCAAAACCTCAAGACATAGAACGTTCCGAGCAAATTGTGTTAACTGGTAAAATGGAGGGAGATGTATTTCAAGCAAGTAAGATACTTATGAAATGTCCTTCCAAATACAATGAAACTGAAGTCGAGGTTATTGAAGCTACATCAGCTTCTACCCAGCCGGTTTCAAATCAGATTAGTGTGACTCAATAGGATAACAATTAAATTATTTCATGGAAGTAAATTTCGCAGGAGAAAGCTTATTGCCGGGTCAAATCGGGCAATTTTTTGTTGTATTGTCTTTTGGCTCAGCCATATTATCATTTATTAGCTATTTTTTTGCTACTAAAAATCAAGACGAATCGTGGAAAAAGATAGGTAGAATTAGCTTTTTCACCAACTTAATATCTGTTGTAACTATAGGGTCCCTTCTATTTTACATCATTTACAATCACTACTTTGAATACCATTACGCTTGGGCTCACTCTTCCACATCGCTCCCAACGCATTACATAATATCTGCGTTTTGGGAAGGGCAAGAGGGAAGTTTTTGGCTATGGATGTTCTGGCAGGCGGCCATGGGGACAGTCTTGATTTTCAAAGCTAAATCCTGGGAAACCCCGGTTATGACAGTAGTCATGCTTTGTCAAGCATTCCTCGCCTCGATGTTAATCGGTGTGGAATTATTTGGCGTACGTATTGGAAGCTCCCCTTTCATCCTGCTTAGGGATGCCATGAGCCATCCTATTTTCTCTGAACCGAATTACCTATCCATGATTGGAGACGGTAGAGGTCTAAACCCACTATTACAAAACTACTGGATGGTTATCCACCCACCTACTTTATTTTTAGGCTTCGGAGCGATGATCGTACCGTTTGGTTATGCAGTAGCAGGGCTATGGACAAAAAGATATAAAGAATGGATTGCCGCTTGTATTCCTTGGGCATTATTTGCAGTGATGACCCTAGGAGCAGGAATTATCATGGGATCATTCTGGGCATATGAAGCCTTAAACTTCGGAGGTTTCTGGGCATGGGACCCGGTTGAGAACGTTTCGATAATTCCATGGTTCACCTTAATTGCAGCTGTACACGTCATGCTGGCCTTTAAACATTCAGGACATGGCTACTTCACAGCGACTTTATTAAACCTTGTGAGCTTCGTTTTAGTTATTTATGCTTCTTACCTGACAAGAAGTGGTATCCTTGGTGAAACATCTGTACACTCCTTTACGAGTTTAGGGATGTCTGGACAGCTGATTATATTCAACTTTGTCTTCTTATTTATCATGGTTTACCTACTGGTAAAACACAAGAAGGCCATGCCACGAACAGCCCAAGAGGAAAGCACTTACTCTAGAGAATTCTGGATGTTCATCGGTGCTTTGGTGCTCGTTGTTGCTTGTGTTCAGATGATTGCCAGCACATCTATTCCCGTCTTCAACGCAATCTTTGGAACCGATGTAGCTCCTCCAATTGACCCTATTGCACATTACAATAAATGGCAAGGTGCATTTGCCGTGGTCATCTTGCTATTAACAGGATATACCCAGCACTTAAAATACAAGAAAACACAGGTTAAAAAATTCTGGAAAATCACGATTATTATCGTTGTTTTATCGATCATAATTAGTGGCGCTATCATCTATTTCTCGCAGCTATACACCCACTTAATGTATATGCTACTGACCTTTGCAGCTATCTTCTGTACACTCGCAAACTTGGATATTTTACTAGATGCTGTACGCGGAAAATGGAAGCTTACCGGATCGGCATTAGCGCACGTAGGATTTGGAATTATGATATTAGGCGCCTTAATAGCAGCCGCTAAAAATGAGGTGGTATCTCAAAACTCCAGTGGTTACATCGCCGTATCGGGTTTTGATGAGGTAGAAACACCTGGGGAAAACCTATTCCTAACTGAAGGGGAGCCTATAGATATGGGAAGGTATAGAATCACCTATTTAGGGGATAGTATTGCCCCACCCAACGTGTACTACAACATCCAATACGAAAGAGTTAATGAGGAGACTGGTGAAGTGAAAGAGAAGTTTGTACTAAAGCCTTTTGCGCAAAACAACCCAGAAATGGGCGGATTAATTGGTACTCCCGACACAAGGCACTATTTCTCGCACGATATCTATACACTGATTACTGCAGGCCCTTCAGAGTCATTTGAACAGGCCAACCCGGATAAAGAGCCGGAAGGCATTGAGGCCTATGATGAACCAGCGACCTATGAGGTTAGCATCGGAGATACCCTGCGCTATAGAAATGGATACTTCGTCATTAAAGGAATCAACAAGGAAGCTACCTTGAATAACATTCCAAAAGGTGAGAACGATATATTAGTAGGTCTACAAATAGATGTACACTCGGCCGATGGAGAGACCCATCAAGTAGAGCCAGTTTATTACATCAAAGACGGCCATATTTTTGACTTCTTTAAAGACGTCGAAGCAGAAGGTCTACGCTTTAGATTCTCTAATATTATCCCTCAAAAGGATCGCTTAGAGATCATGGTGTACCAAAAGCCTCTTCCGGAAAAGAAATGGGTAGTATTTAAAGCAATACGATTCCCATTCATCAACTTCTTCTGGGCAGGGACAATAGTAATGACAGTTGGATTCTTCATCTCCATTCGCAGAAGAATAAAAGAAAATAAAAGGCAAGTAGCCAAAAAATAATATGTCTAATTGGGTAGTTTTAGGTAGTGGAAATGTAGCAACGCAATTTGCTAGGATGTTGAGTCAGCATAAGCACAAAATTATGCAAGTCTACAGTCCTAGCTTATCTCGCGCAAGGGACCTTGCAAAACTACATCCCCCAGCTGAAGCTACCCAACACATAGATAAAATCAATAAAACGGCAGACTACTACTTAATAGCGGTTAGCGATAATGCTATAAGAGATATTGTCGCGCAGTTGGATAAAGATATAGCAGGCACGATCTTGCACACCTCGGGCGCAACAGACATGCAAGTCCTTGAAAAATTCTCCCGCTACGGTGTTCTCTACCCTTTGCAAACGATTCATAAAAATCAGGACGTAGACTACTCCACCTTACCATTAGCTGTGGAGGGTAACGGCAGCTCGATCAGCCAAGAACTCCTAACTATAGCAAACTCTATCTCTAAGCACGTTTATCAGTATAATAGTAAACAGAGATTAGCGGCGCACGTGGCAGCAATTTTCGTGAACAACTTCACGAACTCTTTGTTCCAAGTAGCCTATGATATACTGAAGGAGCAAGACATGCCCTTTGAAATAGTAAATCCACTGATTGAGAAAACTGCAAAAGCAGCTCTTAGCAACATCCCTAAAGATGTTCAAACGGGCCCTGCAGCAAGAAATGACAATCAAACCATCCAGAAACATTTGGATTTTCTTAAAGGGAATATCGAAAGAGAGAGACTTTATAGAATATTGACCGAAGAAATTAAAAAACAACAAAATAAACCCACCAAAATTTAAAATAAATACAAAAATCATAATAAATAGACATATCATAAATATGTTTATACCTTTGTATTAAATTTGAGTGAATGTTCAAATTATGATGTCGTTTAATAATAAAACATTAGACAATACCGAAGTTTAGAGATAGAGTTTAAAAGGGAACAATTATTTAGTTTACTACAATGAAAGTCAGAAAGTTAATACTTGGCACAATTGTTATTATTAATTTAGTTATTATTTCTTTTGGGGTAATATTTACTCCGCGATGGTTTTGGTTATTAATTATACCCATCCCCTTATTAGTGGTGGGGATATACCACAGTTTCCAAACCAAACACGCCATATTAAGAAATTACCCCGTAGTAGGTTTATTGAGGTATTTTTTTGAGTCCATACGCCCCGAGTTAAGACAATACTTCTGGGAGTCGGATACCGATGGTAGACCATTTAGCCGTAGGCAGAGATCAATTGTCTACCAGCGTGCTAAAAACGAGAGAGAGACAGTGGCCTTTGGTATGCAAAGCGACCCCAATTTACCGGGTAACGAATGGGTGGCGCACTCAATATTCCCCGTGCACATAGAGAACCACGACCTAAGAACACTCGTAGGAAATAGCCAGTGTAAAAAACCATACAACCTCAGCGTATTTAATATCTCTGCAATGAGTTACGGTGCATTGAGTAGAACGGCGATCAAAGCACTAAATAAAGGTGCAGCCTTACAAAATTTCGCACACAACACAGGAGAAGGGGGTATCAGTGAATACCACCTGCAAGGTGGAGATCTAATTTGGCAAATCGGTACTGGTTATTTCGGATGTCGTGACGACTTAGGCTTCTTCGATCCAGATAGATTTCAAGAGAAGGCCGTTATGGAGCGGGTGAAAATGATAGAATTGAAACTTTCTCAAGGTGCAAAACCGGGCCACGGAGGGATTCTACCTGCGGCAAAAAACACACCTGAGATTGCTGCTATTCGTCACGTAGTGCCTGGAACAGATGTATTATCACCACCAGCGCACTCCGCTTTTAAAACATCGATAGAAATGATGCATTTTATTCAAAAAATGCGTGAGTTGTCTGGATACAAACCTGTAGGTTTTAAAATTTGTATTGGAGACAAAGACGAATTCATAGATATCTGTAAGGCTATGAAAAGTACAGGTATTACCCCTGACTTTATTGCCGTAGACGGATCAGAGGGTGGTACTGGAGCATCGCCTTTAGAGTTCACCGACAACCTAGGAATGCCTTTATACGATGCTTTGAGCTTTACTACAACAAGCTTAAAAGAGTTCGGTTTAAAAAAAGATATCAAGATCATAGTTTCCAGTAAGATCATCACTGGATTCGATATACTAAAAGCTATTTCTCTAGGAGCAGACGCTTGTTATAGTGCTAGAGGTATGATGTTCGCTTTAGGCTGTATCCAAGCTTTAAAATGTAACGAAGATACTTGCCCCGTAGGTGTAGCTACGCAAAGGCCGCACCTATACAAAGGTTTGAATGTAAGAGATAAGTCTGTAAGGATAGCACAGTTCCATAGAAACACGCTAAGAGCTACAGTAGAAATCATGGAGGCTTGCGGTTTTAAAACCTTAGATGAGGTTAAGCCTGAGAAGTTCTACAGAAAGTTAGACTCTCAAACTACCATGAGCTTTAAAGAGATCTATTTCACGGAACAAAGCGTTCAATAATCCGCATTCTCCGCTTATTGTAAACTCAATAAGCGGAGAATACTTTTCTGCCCTACCATTATCCTAAAAACCAAGAACTACTCTCCTAACCCATTTGAACTTATTAATGCATTATTTGCCTAAAACACAAAATTAAGCTAACTTACATGGGTAAATAAAAACAAAATGGAAAAGCTTCTCCCTATACTGATTTTCGTGGCTATATACGGTTACCAGACTTATAAGAACTTTCAGAAAGAACAAGAGAAAGCTAAAGGAAGGAATATACCTAGAAAGCGTCCACAAGCAACTACCCAAGCAGAGAGAAGACAGCCTGCTCCAACCCCACGACCAGTTCAGCACAGGGAGGTTCCCTTCGAGCGCACGCCCTACGAAGAACTTACCAGAGATCAGTCATTTGAGCAGCCCTCCAAGCCTAAAAGAATAGCGCTTAAGAAGTCCTCGGAACTAGCAGAAAGCTTAAAGGAAAAAAACAAGAAGCTGAACAAACAGCCTGAACAGAAATTAGTGTTAGAAATACTAGAAGACGAGACTCAAGATGAAGAGGTATTAGTCGATCCAGTATTAACAGCAGAAGAGTTTGATTTAAAGCGTGCAGTTATTCATCAAACTATTTTAGAAAGACCCACGTATTAAACTAGCAGCACTGGGGTATCTAGGGTTCAATCAACTATTCAACGGAAAGATCAAAGGCGTCTCCTTCTGAGGCTATCCCTTCCATCTGCTTCCTTTCATTCTCTAAATCCTGGGGATTCAAAGTGAAGGTATATAAATCTTCATCTTCCGGCTTATAATACACTACTCCAGCAGTTGGAGAAATACACATCGAGCCTCCCGAATAGTACACCTCGTTGCCATCATAGCCAACCCTATTAACACCAATTGCATATGCATTGTTTTCTAATGCCCTAGCAGGAATAAGCGTTCTCCAGTGAAGAGAGCGGCTATCAGGCCATGCTGAGCCGTAGACAACAATATCGTACATGCTACCCGTGTTACGAGACCAAACGGGATACCTCAGATCGTTACCAATCATCGGACAAATCTTCCATCCTTTAATCTCGGTGACTATACGCTTGCTACCAGCCTGAAAAAGTTTGTCTTCACCTATCAAAGCCATGAGGTGTCTTTTATCGTAGTAATCGTAATAACCATCTGGAGACATCCATACAAAACGGTTATAATATTGTCCCCCTTCTTTAACAATAAGGCTTCCAGCAACTTTGCAATCGAACTTCTGGGCCATTTTGAAAAGCCATTCCATCGTAGGCCCTTGCATATCTTCTGCACAGCTTTCAACATTCAATGTAAATCCCGTATTGAACATTTCTGGCAGAATAATCAGATCGGTCTTTTCTTTTAAAGAAGATAAGCGTAATGCTAAATTCTGTAAGTTTTTCTCAACATTCTCCCAGAATACATACGCTTGAAATATTGTTATTTTAATGGGCTCTTTCATTCAACAAATACATTCATGTCCTAATATTAGTTCAAATATTACAAATAATTTGTCTATATATCAAAAAGAAAACAACTACTTAACTCAACCTATTTAAAAGTGCATGAGATAATCCA
>DXEZ01000269.1 GCA_019114715.1 Candidatus Sphingobacterium stercoripullorum
ATAGTAAAGCTTTTTAAGTAGTGAAAAGGATTTATTGGTGTTTTCTTTTCGCCCAATGTGCAATGCTCATCGTGGTGGTCTTCGTGGTGTTCCCCGTGGTCTTTATCGTGGGTATGCTGATCGAAGTTGTGGTGAATGCTGACGCTATAGGATGCCAGCGCGAAGTTGTCCTCTGCTAAAGCCCTAAAGGTATACTTCTCGCCCTTATGGAGTTCCATGCACGACCGTGGGAAGGCTTTTTCATAAGCTATATCCAAAGTCGGTGGCGTTTGATCGATCGGGTCATCGTTTTCCTTGCTGCATGCAAATAATAGAAATGTAAAAATGATAAATAGGCTGGCAACTATTGCCTGACCTGTGCTGTTGATACTCGTCGTTTTCATAGTTAATTGTTTAAATTTACTGTTAATGATAAGCTTATATTCCTGCCGGCCTCTGGAATTTCAATCATTCTATAAAAGCTGGTGTGGTTGAAGTACTTTTTGTTCAATACGTTTTTAGCGCTGAGCGCTATTGTTAAAAGCGGTTTATCTTTACCTATTGAGAAATCGCTAGAGCACGATAGGTCCACTAAGGAGTAACCTGGCGTTGCAAGCTCTGGGGGAAGTATGTCGTTTTGACTAGCGGCTATACGGTAATCTGCATGCATGCGGAAGTTAGACATCCTCCATAATAACGGCCTCGTAAAAGTGATAGCAAATAGGCCCGATGGTGGAGGAGTGAGGGGCAAGGGGTATCCTGATTTATCGCCGCTTTGCTGGCGCGTATAAATATACTCTAACCCAGAGGATAGCTCCAGACTGCTAGAGATATAGTAGCTTAACATCAGCTCTCCACCCCTTCTAAGGACGCTATTTTGTGTGTATTGGAAAACTTGAAGCCCTTGGTAATAGGTAGGTGTAGGGTTTAAGTATATGTAATTATTGGAGTAGCTCAGAAAAGGGGAAAGAGTGAGTGCCAAAGCTCTCCATTGAAAATGAAACTCCCCATCTAGGTGGTAGGAGGTCTCTGTTGATAGGTCTTGGTTGCCTTTTTCATATCTATACATGTGGTAGTTTAAGCCGTTTGCTGCTAGCTCATGAGCCAGCGGCACGCGAAAACTTTTCGATAAGTTGACTTTAGCATCAAATGCCTGCTTAGAGTAACGTGCGCCAATAGATGGGCTGAAGTCTTGAAAGAAGCGGCTACTTTTCTTGGCGCGCTCTATATAGGCCCGCTGTCCATCGCCGTTTTCATCTTCTGGAGATTCAAACCAGTCCTTATAGGCGAAGCTTTTGTTCCAGGTGGCCTCGTAGCGGGCGCCAAACTCTAATAAAATTTCCGGACTAAGCGGGTAGGAATTTAGCGTGAAAACTCCCAATATAGACCTGTTGTAGTCGGGAATTAAAAACCCCCAGCCACCTATTCTGTTGATTTGATGGGTCGTGTTAACGCCAAATTTACTACGTACTTTTCGATGCACCTTATAGCTAGTTAGTAGGTTTGCGGTGAATGTGTTTTTAGTAAAGGATTTCTCCAAGGTGCCCGCTGGTTTGGGCATGTAGCCATGAGGAACAGGTTCAGCATGCTCCTGGCGGTAATTGTTTTGATAAGCCAACGTTAGATCGATAGGGTTTCCAGCTGCAAGCAATTGGAAGCTACTGATCCACTTAGTGTGATTTACCTGATGGTGAGGATACAGTATGTCCCTGGAGCTTGCATCCTGATCGAGCGTTGAGTTTCTTACCTCTAGGCCGTGGATATTTGCAAATAATCCGCCTTTATTGTAGTGGTGGCTGAGGTAATTGTTTAGCGTAAATTCGCCGTTTTGGTAAGCGTTTTGTACCTCGATGGATAGCTCCTTGGCAGCCGTGTTTCGCAACCTGTTTTCATGAAGCTCGAAGATATACCCCTGGTAGTTGATGGAGCTGGTAGGAACACGGTAGTCCCCCTGGCTCTTATACCCAAGGGTAGTTTTATAAGACCATTTTTTCTGGCTTTTTTGGAGTCCCAAATTTACACCGTATAAGTCACTATTGTTGGATGTGAACAGCGTGAGGTAGCCTTTAGACTTGTAGAAGCCTCCACTGTTGAGGTTGTTTTTAATGTTTATCACCCCACCCATAGCGTCACTTCCATAGGCGATGGCACCAGCTCCTTTAATGATTTCTATGGATTGTATCCCTTCTTGAGGAATTTCCAGGCCGTGATCCTCACCCCACTCTTGGGCTTCATGCTTAATCCCTTGCTGAAGGACGGTCACCCGGTTGGCTCCCAATCCGCGCACAATGGGCTTGGACTGGCTATTTCCTATAGTAGAATGGTTAATGCCGGGGAGTCTCGAGAGGGTCTGCATGAGGCTATGGTCTTTATTGGCCTCTAGAAAATCTCGGGTTAATAATATTGCCGTTTGAGCGGTTTGTAGATCCCGTTTTATGAAAAAGCGCTTTTCAATTACAATGCTGTCCAGCACCTGGGTAGAACCTCTTAAGGTATCGGTTTGTAGCTCCCAAGGGAATGCTTGGATCGTTGCAAGCAGCAGCGGTAGTAAGATGAGCTTCTTTTTAATGGAGTTAATGGGCATACGATTTTGTGAGATCTAAATGTGTTTTACTGCGAAGAGCAATCTTTAAAGTTTTTATTAACGCAACAATGTTGCAAATATAAAAATCCTCGAATTAAAAACAAACAGGAAGCCTGTTTTATTTTTAGAAATTGAATTTTTTATTAAAAGCTGTAAATTTGTAATTTGGGGGAGACATTAAAAATGGTAAGTTGCCAAACAGGAGGAAATGGAAATGCGGAAGTCTAGAAATACAAAAGCAAAAACGGCGATTTTGGAATTAATCAAAAATTCCGATGTTGCTTTATCTCATCCAGAGATTGAAGAGCGGCTGGGGGGGATTTGTGATCGGGTGACGATATACAGGGTGCTGGATCGGTTGGAGGAGGAAGGGGAAATTCATAAAATTGCTACCTTGGAAGGGGCCTTGAAGTATGCTCCCTGTCATACGTGCACAGAGGTGCACCACCACGACAACCACATCCATTTTTGCTGTGAGAAATGCCATTCAGTGACCTGCATCGATGAGGTGCATCCAAATTTTAATCTTCCAGAAAATTATAGAATTAATACGGTGAGTTTTACAGTTTCGGGGCTTTGTCCAAACTGTGTGTAGTTACCATGAGGCATAGCCCAACCCGCACAAGCAGTGGGAGACTACCGTGAGATT
>DXEZ01000270.1 GCA_019114715.1 Candidatus Sphingobacterium stercoripullorum
AGCCAGATTGTTAAATCTGTACTTGAAAAGCCATTTGCTATTGCAAGGCCAGCTCCAAAAAGAAGTAAAACACCCCAGGGCATTTCTCGTGCTACCCTCCAGGTCATTATTTTTTGTTTACTTTTAGGGTCGCCGGTTATTATAAATAAGCTTATTGCCCCTAAAATAGCTATAATAGTATCGTCTAATTGTGGAAAATGTTTTTTAAGCAGGAAATCTTTGGTTATCCAAAGGGTTGCTACAATTGCAAATACTATTAAGACCCGTTTTTCTGCCGTTGTCATTTTGGGGAGGTCATTAAAGTTAAACGCTTTATTTTCAGCAACGGACTTATCTATTTTAAACCGAGTTAGATAAAACCAAGCCACTATTAGTAGAGCTATTGTTATGGGCAGTGCGAAAGTCATCCATTTTAAGAAGGTGATTTCTACCCCTAAATTTTGTTGAATAATTCCCGCAAATATGATATTTGGAGGAGATCCTATTAAAGTTGCTAAGCCGCCGATAGAGGCACCATAAGCAATGGCTAACATTAAATTTTTTGAGAATTCTTTTTGGGAAGAAAAATGGTTTGAAATCGATATACCAATGGGTAAAATCATAATTGCAGTGGCAGTATTTGAGAGCCACATCGATAGAAATGCAGTTGCAATCAAAAAACCTAATATCACCCTTTTAGGACTTGTTCCTAGCCACTCTATAATTTTATATGCTATTCTTTTGTGTAAGCCGGTATGTTCTATTGCTAGTCCTAGGATGAATCCCCCCATAAACAAAAAGATAAAGGGGTGACCATAGGAACTTGTTACTGATTCAATATTTGCGGCTCCAGTGAGTGGAAAAATTATTACAGGTAGTAATGCTGTTACTGCTAGCTCAAGTGCTTCAGTAATCCACCAATAAGCAACCCATATCGTACATGCAAGCACAGCCTGCCCTTCAACAGATAAGTCTGGTAAATTTAAATTACTGACAACAAAATACAATAATGGGCCAATTATTAAGTGTATGGTTTTTGATCTCATACCTGTTTTATGTGCTTATAATTAATTGAATTAGTCTTTTCTTGTAGTAAAATCTTTTAAAGATATACTAAAATTAAAACTTACCAAAAAGGAAATGGTAATGTAGGCTTACCTGTTTCGCGTGCGTGAATCGCTCTACCCTGAACCCTTAGGCTTATATGGCATTTTATTTAAGAAAAAAAGAGGTGGCAAGTGCCACCTCTTTATAGAGATATGAATTGGGAGCATTTATTCTTTTTTCGCCCACCAAAGTGGGGTTAGAATTTCATCTGGCCCTCCCAGTAGATCAACAGCTTGATTGTAACCTACACCGTCCGCTGTCCGTAAACTAGACGGGTACTTTAATCGTTGTGGGAAGAAATCAATTTGATTCTTCATATAATTTGTGCTATTTAGTGCAGGTAAATTATTCAAATTGCTTTCAACAGCAGGGTTTTCAAAAAATGGTAAACCCAATCTTCTGTGGTCATTCCACGCCTCTAATGGTAACCAAGGCATGTTGGCTATATATTTTTGAGTGATTATTTTTGTTAATGCATCATTTTTCACAGCCCCATTTTTATAAATTGTATTCTCAGGATATTTAATTTCTACCGTTCCTGATGCACCAGAATACCCGTCTATGTATTGCATAGTATAAGAACTTCCTGGTTCTGTTGTGTGCGTAAAGCTTACAGAAGTTCCAGCCCTGTTGTAATCTGTCGAAGTCAAATAGTCATTTAAATATTGAGAAACACCCATGTATTCAAAGTTTGCTGCTATTGCGTTTTCGTAAGCTTCCTGGGCATTGGTTCCAGTACTCCACCCTTTTAAAGCCGCCTCAGCTAGTAAGAAATAAGTCTCCCAATGTGCGAAAAATATTCTTTTATTTTGACTGGTTCTGAACTTTTTGGCAACTCCAGGTATTTTCCCTACCTGCATGGAACGTAAACCATTAGCTGTGCCTTTCGCTCCAAAATCACCAGCCGCCGCAGTACTCCATGTGAACTTTGTATCTAGTTTAATGTCATTCGCTACACTGCCCACCTTACCGAAAGTCACCTCAGTTGTTACAGCATCTTCTGTGTAAGATGGGTAGTTGGAAAACTCTGCGCTATTGAAATCTCCAGGAATAAAAAAGGTTTTATATGCTCTTGGATCAATTTTGTAGGGTAGCCCATCAAAAAAGAAACCTGCCACTGGATCGTTCGTTAGGGTTGAATAGTGTTCAAGCATTCTTTTCCCGACATAGTTTTCTGCTTTAATATAAGAATGATAAGAGGCAGGAAGCTGTTCTTCGGTTTTTATACCACCTAAACCTGTGTATAGGTTGTTTAAAGTTGCCGATAGGACCTGTCCGTTCCACTCTCTACTCATAACACCTGCTAGCGCATCCCAGCCATCTTTCTCTTGAACTTGAAAAATATGATCCGCAGAGGTGATTAACATGTTTGTAGCTACTGCTGACTCAAACTCTTGCTGTGCTTTTGAAGGGTCAACTTCCGAAATTCGCATGGCCAATCTCATTCGCATCGAGTTAGCATAACGTATCCATAGGCCCCAGTCGTATCCATAGGCAGGGTCTAATTGTTCTAGTTTTTCGTCTCTAGCTATCTCGGGGTCTATATTTTGTGATGCATCTTTTAATTCATCCAATAAATAGTTATATACCTCTTGTGTTGAGTTGAAAACTGGATTCTCTCCATGGAACGCCTCAATTGGGATAGAGCCAAAATTATCACTTAATTCACTCATTAAATAGGCTCTCCATATACGAGCCACTTGAATTAAGTTGTCGTTATAAACTTGTGCTGTCTCGTTTTCGTTTTTTGCTTCTGCAATTTGAATAGCCGTGTTAGCATGGTTTAACCATTCTGATATATAACGCCAATAATCTGCCGTCCAGCTATCGTCGTACGATGCCGTGACTAAGTTGTTTGCTAGTTGCTGCCGAGCCGCAGACTTCCAGTAAAGCACGAATGCTCGTTCTGCAACGTGTGGGTCCATTTGTGCAGAAATAATGGAGTTGTTTATAAAGTACTCAACTTGGACTTGTTCTATGTTAGCATCGGATGGGCTCGTATTGATCTCATCAAACTTTGAACAAGCTGAAGAAATGGCTAATAAGGCTACCGCTAAACTTATTTTGGAAAATATTTTTTTCATGATATTCAATAATTTGATTAAAACCCTAATGAAACATTAAAGAAGAAAGAGCGCGATGTCGGAAATGCTAAATACTCAAATCCTACAGCATTGGTGCTGATTGCAAATACGGATTCTGGATCAACACCATTACCGTAGCTCTTAATCATCCATAAGTTATTCCCAGAAATAGAGAATCTTGCGCTTTTCACTAAAGAGTTTTTCAATATAGTTTTTGGAAGGTTATACGAAAGCTGAACGGTTCTTAAACGGATGTTTGTTGCATCGTATATATTTTCCTCGGCAATTCCTAGGTTTCCAGTGTTGGTAACTCGGTTCCAGTACTCTTGCTGAGTTACGGTCTTCTGATTTTCTGTGAAATTGCCGCCGCTTTCAACAACGCCATCAACAACAAAAGGATTTCTTTCGCCATTCACAACAGTTTGTGTAGACATACCATTTCGCTGTAAAGCTAAATGCGTTCCTGAATAAAAAATTCCACCAAACCTAGCGTCGATTAAAAATGTAAGACCGAAGTTTTTGTAACCAAAGGAGTTTGTAATACCTAGCAAACTACTGGCACTTTGATTCCCTAAATAGTGTGTGCCATCTTCTGCTTCAGGTAAGCCATTTCCGTCTACGATGATCTTGCCATAGTGCTCGCTTTCTGCATCTTGTACTCTTTTATATTTCGAACCGTAAATTGCACCGTATTTCTTATTGGCCTCACCATACACATTTAAGTTGTCAAATCCACCTAACGGGTATTGGTCAACGTCCTCTGTTAATTCTATTATTTCGTTTAAGTTTTTCGAAAAGTTAACATTAATATCCCAAAGTAATTTGTCTGGGTTATTTAAGACGTTAACTCCCGCAACGATCTCCACACCTTTATTTTGAATATTTCCAGCATTGACCATAAAGAACTCATACCCGGATAGGCTGTTCATGGGGATTTCTAAAAGTTGATTGGTAGAGTTTGACTTGTAGTAAGCAAAATCTAAATTCAACCTATTGAAAATTCTCGCGTCAAATCCAACCTCGAAACTTTTCGATAGCTCACTTAAAATATCAGGGTTTAATAGCGTGTTTCGTTTACTCGCTGTGGTGTTTCCATTTGGATCTTTCCCAATGGAATAGGTGTTTAATAGCTTGTATGGATCTAAGTCGTTACCTGTCTCTGCATAAGAAGCGCGGATCTTTGCGAAGTCTAACCACTGAGGAGCACCTGCGTCTGTTTTACGCAGAAGATCTGAAACTACTAGGGACGTACTTACCGAAGGGTAAAAATAAGAGCGATTGTTTTTCCCTAATGCGGAAGACCAGTCGTTTCTAGCAGTTAGGTTTATAAACCATAAATTGTCGTAATTTAATTCTGCAGTACCAAACAATGAATTTATTTGTTTTTTGCTTATTTCTTCATCGATGTTTGGATTTCCCACCGAGTTGTTGATTGCAAACAAGTTAGGTACTTCTAGTTCACTCGCACTGGCATTCAAGTAATTGAAATTCCTTTTCATGATTTGACCAAATAAAGAGGCTGATCCATTCCACTTGCCAAATAAATTATCTTTGCGTGCGTTTACACTGACAATGTAGTTGTTTTCGTAAAACTTGTCGATCCCAGTGCTGTATAAGTTGGCCAATGACGATCCAGTGTATGTTTTTTCTTCGTATTTAGTATTATACATGTCGGATCCTACACGGAAGTCCGCATCTAGCCAATCGTTAAACTTATATTTTATCGTTGCGTTTAGCAAGAACCTCTCTCTAGTATCTTCATTAAGTCTATTATTTACCGACCAGAATGGGTTGACTGAGTTCCCTGGATTATACCAGCTTTGGTTGGCGCCGAGTTGGTTCATTCCTTCTTTGAAATCTGTTATATCCAAAGTTGTCGGAAACAATAGTGCGGTTGCGTAATAGTTTCCGTCGTTTGCACCACCTACAGCTCTGTTTTTCGCTGTTGTGTTCATGTATTGAACCTTTACATCAGTTGTCCATCTATCGTCTTGACCAAAGTTCGAGGTAACTTTACTCATGATGTTTAGCCTATCGAGCTTAACGCCGGGAGTTTTGCTATTGTCATGCAGAAAGGTTGCTGATGTATAAACATTGGTGTTCTTACTTACAGACTGCTGAAATGCCAGGTTGTGTGTTGTATTAACACCAGTGTTGAAAAAGTTTTTCAGATTGTTAGGATGATTTTTTAGTGATACCTGCTTATTATTCCACTGAGTCACAGATTGGCCTTCAATTTTTTCACCCCAGCTATCTGAGCTTGTCGCATTGAATAAGTTATCTCTTCCTTGTGAATAAGAAGTTTGCAGCTCGGGCAGAATGAAGATGTCTTCTAGGCCTAAAGTAGCCGAGTAGCTTATTCCCGCACCTTCTGAAGCTTTCCCTGATTTTGTGGTAATTAATATCACACCGTCTGATGCTCGTGAGCCGTAAAGAGCAGATGCAGCTCCGCCTTTTAATACAGACATACTCTCAATATCCTCAGGGTTTAAATCACCCAACCCATTTCCCATATCAGCAGTTGGGTTCCAAAAGTCATTATTCTTTGCTCCTGCAAAGTTTTCCATGGGTACTCCGTCTACTACTATTAGAGGTTGGTTATCACCTGTTAAGGAAGTGAATCCACGCAAAACAATTTTTGAAGATGATGCAGGACCGTTTGAGCCTTTAATGACTTGCAGTCCAGAAACTTTACCACTCAGCGCATTGGCTATATTGTTTTCGCGCGCATCTACAATCGTTTCACTTTTTATCTCCTGGAAAGAATAGCCCAAAGACTTCTTTTCTCTTTGGATTCCCATAGCAGTTACTACAACTTCATCTATGGCACCCAAATCTTCTTCCATGCTTAGATTATAGGTTGCGCCTGAGACGACCCATTCTTTAGTCTCATAGCCGACCATGGTGAATTTTAAGGTTTCTCCATTTTCTGCAGCGATATTGTATTGCCCTTGAAGGTCTGTTTGGGTTGCTCGGTTTGTTCCAGCTACCGTAACGCTTACTCCTAATAAAGGACCCGAGGCATCTGAAACCACTCCTTTAACCACTTGCTGAGCAAGCAATGGTGAAGTGCTCAAAAGCATCATCATAACTGCGATGATTGTTTTTAAATAAAATTTGCTCATAGCATTAAATTGAATGTTTAGTTAGTTTGTTTTTATTAATCATTTTATTCCAGTTATAAGCAGATATTGCCACAGCTGCT
This sequence comes from Candidatus Sphingobacterium stercoripullorum, assembly GCA_019114715.1. Lineage (GTDB taxonomy): Bacteria > Bacteroidota > Bacteroidia > Sphingobacteriales > Sphingobacteriaceae > Sphingobacterium > Sphingobacterium stercoripullorum. Next base: position 6,376 of record DXEZ01000270.1, read on the forward strand.
GTGCCTAATATTTGCATGTTTTGTAGTTTTGAAAACTTTATTTTTGTGTGTTTTGAAAGTTGTGATATACTATATTCGAGTAAGGAGCTTTCTATATGAGGCATGAGAATAGTGCCCATTTGTGCTCCTTTTCCACTGATAATTATCTTTTCCGGGTTCACAATGTGAATTAAGGTGGCAATACCTTTGCCTAAGATATACGCAATACTCGAAAAACAAGATAGAGCCATTTGATCCCCTTGAAGTGCGTAGTCAATGAGTTCTTGAATTTGTACTCTTTTTTTCTGGATTGCCCAGGATTTAGGCAAATTTGTAACCTCTCCCTTTTGGAGTTTGCTTTTTGCAATATTAATGGCAGTCAATAAGCTTGCTTCCACCTCGAGGCAGCCTTTTTTTCCGCACGAACATAATTTGTTTTGATTAGATATTGGAATGTGACTAAATTCTCCAGCAAAACCTGAGTGTCCTTTATAAAGTTTGCTATCTATGATTATGCCTAAACCTACCCCCCAATTCAAATTGATTATCAGCGCGTTTTTACTGTGCTTAGCAATTCCAAATTGGTGTTCAGCAATGGCTATTGCTGTGGAGTCGTTCTCTAAATATGTTGGAAAGTTAAAATGCTGCTTTAATCTTTCTTTTAAATTCCTTTTAGAGCATTTTTCTGAGAACGATATGTTTACTCCGGATGTGGCATCTACAAACCCTGGCATAGAAACTGCCAATAAGGCGATATCGTCCTTATTTAGATCTACCAAATAGTTTTCTATAAAAATTAATAGGTCTTCGATATTGCTATTCTCCTCCATGATAGCCATATCTAGATGGGCAGTATTTTTAATGAAGTTATTAGCAAAATCCAGAAGTGTGATTGTAGACTGATACTGATCTATAGATAACACGAGCATATAGGGTAACTTGGCGAGGTTCAAGGCATAATTATTTGCTCTTCTGCCTCCCGTTGATGCCCCCAAACCTAACGAGCAGACAAGCTGCTGGTCTATTAAATGTTGTAGAGACTTGGTTACAAATGGCACACTCTTACCAACCCGGTTGCTGAGTTCTGTAATCGATTGTGTTGGCTGAAAATACAAGCTCCTTAAAATATTTGCTAGTGTTTGTTTGTCCACAATTATTCGGTTTATTTAGCGTCAACAAAAAGTTGTTGAAACAATAATATGAAGGCAAGATAAAGTTTATATTATTTAGTTGCTATGTACTTTTTAAACTATTTAATAAGTTTTAAGATGATGTCTCATTCTTTTCAAACCGGTTTAGCACTATCTTTTGGTTTTTGGACTTAGGCTTGTCTATTCTATATTTAGGGATGGATATATAAAAATTATTTTGTAATTTCTTTTTATTCAGCAGGTTAGTTTTAAGTGTTGTGGTTTTTTATTTTGTTCGTATTCATATGTATCATAACTTATGCTAAAACATTTAAGCTTTTAGCGAATAAATATTAGCTAAGCTCAAGTAAATAAAAATAAATGATTTGCGAATTAGGTTTTGTAACAAAAAACATCTATCAAGCGATGGGTAATTTATATATAAATCAAGAGTTTATATGCAGAGGGTTTTGCGGTCTATCGAATCTCAACGATTAGCTTCGCTATGGTTATCTATTTCTTTAATAATCCAGGTAGTAATGTCTTTAAAAACCGAAGGGTAAATTGCTTCATTTAGAATCTCGTGTCTCATGTCTTTATATAAAAGATAATGTACATTTGAGAAGCCATTTTTCTTCAGTTCACTCACGATACTAACAATGGCTTTACCGAATGAGCCTATGGGGTCTTCCGCGCCACTAACAAATAAAAAAGGCAGGCTCTTTGGAATGCTTTTATACCACCCCTTTTTGGTTGCCTCGTAATAAAGGTCGAACAAGCCATAAAAAGCATTGTAAGAGAAAGGGAGGCCGCACAGAGGATCATTGGTAAAGTTTTTTTGATTTTCCTCACTTTTACTCAACCAACTGGTTAAGTGGATGCTATTTTCGGATTTAAATGCTTTGTTATTGATCTTTGAAAAAACTTTGTTGAAAAAACTTTTATTTTTTGGTGCTATATAATTTAATTTTTTAAATATATTCCGAAGCCCTTTAAAATAGGTTTTTCTTCCACCAGTTCCGACTAGTACGACTCCAGATAAAAATTTTGCATGTGTTTTTAAAAGATTTCTAGCAATAAAAGAGCCCATAGAATGTGCAACTAGGACTGTAGGTGTGGTTGGATTTTTATTTTTCAATACCTCCAGCATATTGGCTGCATCGTTGATTAAACAAGTTGCCGGTTCTTTTAAATCGAAGATTCCAGCATCCTGCTCGGTTTTAAAAGATTTACCATGACCCATATGGTCGTAAATCATGACTAAGAAACCACTTTCTGCTAGGTAATTCGCTAGTTTGTTGTACCGGCCAGAGTGTTCCTGCATGCCATGTAGGATAAGAATTTGTCCTTTTAAAACCTCTTTTGAGGGCGTGAAAGTTTTGTAAAATAAATCTTTCGGGTCGCTTGAGCAGGTCTGCGTATGATAACCAGTTTCTATAAGTATCATATTTTATTCTGTTGTACTTCTGTTAATGTCTTATTAGTAATTACCAAATTTAATAACCTCGTTTTTGATTAGATAATGGATTATGTATACTTAAAATAGTGCGCTATGAAAACCTTTTTTACTTAAGAAACTCCCCTTCCTAAAAAGCTATAACTTAAATATAAATAATTTCTGGCAGTAAATTTGCGTCTTTTAGTTCCTAATCTTATGTATTATGAAAAAAGCATTTATACTTTTAGCAATTGGTAGCTTCTTTATGGCGTGCAACAATCCAAACACATCTTCGGAGTCAGAGGAACAAAACAACATTCCTACAGACCCGATTCTTGAAGAAGAAATTGTGGATTTAACTGGAGAGGTGAAGCTTGACGGGAACACATGGTCTTTAACAGAAGTCAATGAAAAGACTGTTGAAGTTTCGGATGAATTTCCTGCGAAACCGTTTTTAGAGTTTACTGAAGAAGGAGAGGTTTTTGGAAATGCAGGATGTAATAATATCAACGGCAGGTATTCTGTCAAGGAAGAGCAAACCATAGAGTTTTCACAAATGGCTACGACCCAAATGGCTTGTCCCAACTTAGAGTTGGAGGGTGAGTTTTTAAAGGCACTAGGGGATGTGGTCCAATATGAGATCCAAGGGCAGAGCTTGGTCCTAAGCAACAAAGATGGACAAGAGGTGGCGAAATTAACACTTAAACCATCGGAAGAATAAGAACACCAATTAGGTTAGCAGCTGCCTTTTTAACTAAAAGCAGCTGTTAAGTTTACAAGTTTTTTTTAATAAAAGCTCTTAAAGAGATATATAGAGGTAAGGCTACCCATACGGTCATTACACTCACGGTAAGAGCCAATCCTTTTAAGCTTCCAAACGCATTTTTAAATACGGCACTTGTGGCGCCCATCAATGCAGACACGTCGATTTTAATCAATAAAAACACTCTTGCAAGGTCGATGGGGTTAAGCATGCTGAGTACCACCAAAGTGTTTTCCATGGGATAATCCATGAACTGGAAAAGTACAAACAAGACTAGGGCATCAAATACAATCGCAAAATAAATCCAAATAAGTATAGATAGGCCAATTCCTTTTGCTTTGTCTCTATTATACACTGCTGCAAGCAAGGCAATTGCGATAAAAATTACACTGAGAAATATCCCCATGAGCAACAACGAAATGCCTACTTCTGAGCCTGAAAATAGAAAGATTGGAATTCCACAACCTATTATAAACGCTAGAGATAGCGAACACGCTAATCCGCAAAAGATGCTAATCCACAGCGTTTTTCTCTGGATGGGCTGTGCAGCAAGGAGTTCTATGAATTCATTGGAGTTATAAACGTAGATTGCGGAGAAGATAAGATTGATTAATGGTACTAAAAAGAGTACGATGCTCATTAAACTCACAAGTGCTTTATCGCTATTGTCCTCTAAAGAGAAAAGACCCATAGAAAGGAGCAATAAGCAAAGCGTATAAGCAATGACTATCTTATTTCTTAAGATATCCACAATAACATATTTAATAATTTTGTTCATAATTAGATGTTTATGGCGGTATAACTTTGTTCGTTCATAATCTGTGCAACAGCTTCAGACAGCTTAGTTTGCCCTGTTTCTTCTTTAATTTGCTGAATGGTTTTCTTAAAGTGAATTTCTCCTTCTTGCATATACACAATATGTGTTGCTACGTCATCTAAGTCGCTTAATATATGAGAGGTGATAAGAACCAGCTTACTCGGGTCTTTTTTGATCTTCTCTTTTAATATTGATGCAGCTAAAGGATCAAGTCCAGCAGTTGGCTCATCCAATATAAGTACGTCCGGATCAAATAAGAATGCTAAATGCGCACTAACCTTTTGCCGGGTACCTCCTGATAGCGTTCCCATCCTTTTATGAAGCAATCCTTTAAGCTTATAGCTTTCATATAGGTCTAGATTTAAGGGTTTATGCGATTCTTTAGAACGAATATCTTGTATCATATCCAACACTTGGCCTATGCTCATGTTTTCTGGGTAAGTTCCAATCTGGGGCATATAGCCGATTTGAGAACGGTACTTCCAGCTGCCTTTGATGGAGTTGTTTTTAAATAAGATGTCTCCAGAATCTGGAACCACCATGCCTAGTATAGATTTTATTAGCGTTGTTTTTCCACAACCGTTGGGTCCAATCAAAGCCAGTACTTCTCCTTCATTGGCTTTTAAAGAAACATTTTTTAAAGCTTTAAGTGGTCCGAAATTTTTGTTTAGTTCAGTAATATTTAACATGTGTAGATGTGCATTAAAGTTGTTCAATTTCAGTTTTCACACTTCTCATTAACGGTGTTTCATCGATTAAATTTACAGGCGTAAGGCCCGGTAATATCCTTTCTGCTTTATCCATGAGATTAACAAAGAAGCTTCTAAAGAGCATTAAAATCGAGGGGTTACGCTCAATTAAAAGAGAGTATAAGCCGACCGGCCTAAAAGGCACATCGCCCACACCATCGCGATCCAAATCGTAGCCTTCGTATTTGTCCCAGTAGTTTCCATCGAAATTATTATCTAGGAAAGAAGTGTTGGTCGCTAAATCAAAAGTGTTATTTAGGAAGTTGTTTGCGTTGACCTGGACGTTGTCACAGCTTCCCATAATCTTTAAGCCCCAGCCATTATTTTTAAAATGATTGTATTGCATTTTAATCCTCGTGCTACCTTCCGCTAAAACGCCTACTGTGTTTCTCTCAAAGTGATTATGGTAGATTTCGCTGTCATTAATGTCTTTTAAAAGTATCGCATAAGCAGCATTGCCCCAATTATCGGAAAAAGTATTGTGCGTCATGCTCACTCGTTTGGAGTACATGACTGCGACTCCAGCGCCATTTTCTCTTATGGTATTATAATGGTAGCCGTTGTCGTGAGAAAACATGAAGTGTAAGCCATACCTGGAGTTGTTGGTGCTTATGTTCTTATTAATTTCCGAGTCGGTTACAAACTCCAAATAAATTCCATCTCTATGCCCAGAGACGTGGTTATTTAAGATTTTGATACGGTTGCTTTTCCAGCAGTGTATACCGTTTGCTAATTGACGTTTTGGGGCGTCTTGGTCTGCATATAAAACATTATCTGTAATGGTACATTGAGATCCTTCTTGTATTAATACGGCAAAGAAATTATTTCGGAACTCGTTGTTTAATATCTGAATGTTTTTGGCCTTTCTGACTCTTAAAGCAGCGATATCTTCAAAATTTGAACTCCCAGAAGACTGAATGGTTAAACCCTTGATGGTTACATCATCGCTAAATACTTGAATGATTTCCCCTTTAAACTGCCCATCTATAACGGCGTTTTCTAGTGATATTAAGGTCAAGGGCTTATCGATAAGAATAGGACCACCTTCCTGATAAAGGCCTTCTGAAATCAGCACTGTATCTCCAGGAACTGCCATTTCTACGGCTTGTACGATACTTTTGACACCTTTATCAGTTTTGGATACAGTTATTGTTTTTAAACCAGATGCAAAACAAATAGAAGTAAGCAAGTACAGTAGACTAATTACTGAGAGGGCAATTAGTTTTCCGTTTGAAATGAACTTGGTTGATTGATAATATTTTCCCATAAAACAATTTCAGCGTTAAAATAATTTTTGTAATGTTCTAAACTGTCTGCTTGAAAAAATGCTGCGGTTTGTGATGCCATTGGGCTTTGAATCTCGCCTCCCTGTAAAATGAAGGCCTCGGATAGTTTGATGAGTTCAGTAGGATTTGCATAGTCAATCACAAATAACTCGCCGATGTCTTCTTCCTTTACATTCCCTTGGTTGATATATTCCTTTAAACAGTGTAGGTCATCAAACTTATAAGCTTTTCCTTTTTTGGTAAGTAGTTCAGCGCCGAAACGTTCGTCCACAATGGTCATGACGCACAGATCGCAATTGTCTGTTCCAAAATGGATTGGCCTCGGACCTGAGCTGCAAGACATCAGTCCCGCTAGAGTGATAACCGGTATATTAATCATTAGAGCTTTAATTGCTTGTTGTTTTCTCATCAATAAGAATTCATAAATAAATGCCGCCAGTAATATAACTCCTGATAGAATCATGCTCCATCCACCTTGTGCTGGAATAGAATAAGCTCCAAAATTCAGCAGTTGCTTAAACCCTAATAATGGGGGAGAGTAGCTCATGCCTGGTACTTTAATGGGCGCATGAGGATCTAAATTATGCCCGTAATCTTGAAGCCATAGGTAAAAGTCAGCCATTGCAGCTAGAGCAAATAGAAAAAACACGATGGACCAGGTAAAGAACATCCATCTGCGGTTTATCAGTAGGCTTATTAGTCCCAATACGGCAATCCCAGCAAGTAAATACGGCAAAAATTCAAACTCTTTAAAATCATCTTGGTGAATCTCCTTCATGCCGATATAATTGTTTAATCCATTGATGATTTCAACATCGCCAGTTACTTTATTGGCATGTATTTTCATTTCCAAGCCCTCCGGATACTGCGGAGCTGTTAGCTCTATTTTCCATATAGGCAGCAAGATGACTAAAACAGTACCTATGACAACTAGGAGAGAGATAATTTTGGTTATGTTTGTTAATTTTTGCTTCATGATATTTGGATTAAACAGGACTAGAAGGCTCTAGTCCTGTTATTAACAACAATTAAAACAGCATATGGGCTAGTTTACTTCTGCTCCTGGAGCAGAATCGCCTGTGCCATAACGTAGCGGCACATTGCTACCTTTTGGAGACACCCTAATGTATCCCTGCATTTCTTGGTGTAAGGCACTACAGAAGTCCGAGCAGTAAAATGGAACTATCCCTGATTTCTGTGGAATCCATTTCAACGTTTGCGTTTCTCCTGGCATAACTAATAACTCTGCATTATTGTTTCCTTTGATGGCAAATCCGTGTGGAAGATCCCAGTCTTGTTCCAGGTTTGTAACGTGGAAATACACTTCATCCCCAACCTCAATCCCTTCAATGTTATCTGGCGTGATATGCGTACGGATTAATGTAGCATAGACGTGCACCTTATTCCCCTCTCTAACAATTTTTGTCTGATCTTCACCTTTAGTGACATAGGGGTGGTTGTTTTCTTTGATGTCATAAAAACGCTTAGTTTTTGGAGCTATCAAGTCAGCTGGTACTATTTGGGCGTAATGCGGTTCACCTATAGTAGGGAAGTCTAAAAGGAGTTGCATTTTTTCGCCACTTATATCAAATAATTGTGCACTTTGACTTAATTCTGGACCTGTTGGTAGGTAACGGTCTTTTGTTATTTTGTTCCATGCAACTAGGTATTTGCCAAAAGGCTTTTGCGTGTCCCCTCCAGCCACCGTTAAGTGTCCTGTGGAATAATAAGTTGGTTGACGGTCGATAATTTCTAAACTCTCTAGGTCCCATTTAACCACCTCGGAGGAAACAAAGAATGAGGTATATGCATTACCTTCGTTATCAAACTCCGTATGCAATGGTCCTAAACCAGGCTTTTGAACCTCACCGTGTAATACCGCATCGTAATTTAATACAGGTATACCGTCAAATTCCCCTTCGAAGTTCTTTTCCTCGATAGCTTTTTGGATTTTATCGAATGCGAATACCGGGATTAAAGACGCGAGTTTTCCGCTACCTACAATATAACGCCCTGTAGGGTCAACATCCGCACCGTGGGGTGATTTTGGACAAGGGATGTAGTAAACTAAATCACCAAACTCATTTGGATCTAAAACCAACACTTCATTTTTTGTTTCCGAAGTAGCCGTGTGGGTATTCTCATCGTAGAGGTTGTGAACATATTCTGTTTTGTATTTTTTCCCCTTGCCCGCTTTTACGTATTCTTCGGCTTTCTTCCAATTTACCGCCATGATAAAATCTTTATCCCTTTGGGAGGCGTTTACTTCTAAAAGAGTATGTGCTTTTTCCGTGTTGTAAGTTGAAAAGAAAAACCATCCGCTACTAGGACCTTTCCCCGAGTGGCTTAAGTCATAGTTCACCGGTGGGGTTTTTAATTGAAAAGATATGTCCATTTTCCCAGACTCCGGATCCACACTAATGAAACTGATTGCACCACTAAATTTTTCTCCATATTCTGCAATGGGTACATCCCCATTCTCCTCGTCGAAGGGTACACTAAAACGGGTGCCCGCAACAACGTACTCTGTGTTTTCGGTAATAAAAGGAGAAGAGTGATTCCCAGCGCTATTAGGTATTTCTATTATCTCTGTAGTTTTAAAGGTCGTTAAATCGATTCTAGCAACTCTGGGTGTGTTGTTTTCGTTAGCGAACACCCACCTGCCGTCTGATTCACCATTCGTTTGTGACACTTGTAAGTGGTGAAAATCACCCCAAGGAACAAAGCCGTGGGAAGTATTGAGCATGGGTTTAGTCTCCTCGCTAAAACCATAGCCATTTTCGGGGTCCACACTAAAAACAGGGATTACTTTTAGTAGTCTACCTGATGGAATTCCGTAAATAGGCATTTGCCCACTGAACCCACCCGATGTAAAGGAATAAAATTCGTCATGCTGTCCTGGGGCAACATAGACTCTTTGAGCAGCATCGCCACTCACTGCTGAGCCTGCTGTCTTGGGTTTACATGACGTGTAGCTCGCCAATAGAGCTAATCCGGCCATCAAACCTGTCCACTTTTTTAGAGAATGTACCATTTTTTCGATATCAAATTGTTAATAAATTACTGTTATTCATCGTTCTGACGCATGAACTCATAAATAGCCCGAGTATCTTCATCAGTTAGATTTTGATTGGGCATTCGTACAAGACAAATTTCTAGTTGAGCTTGCAATTCTGGGTCTAAATCGATCATTTCTTCTGTATTGGTTAAGAAATTCATTATCCAAACAGCATCGTGTTTTTTGGTGACCCCTTTAAAGCCTGGCCCAACTAATCTCTCGTCGGTTAATCGGTGGCAGCTTGCGCACTTCATTTTAAAGACGGCCTCACCTGCTAAAGCCAGTTCTGGGTCTATAGCGTCGGGGATTTCAACTTCGGTGAATTTACCAACACCACGATTTGGATCATACTGGTCAATACTAGGTAGGTCTTGTTGAGAAGTAGCATTTGAACTCTCTGATGAAGAGTCTCCTCCACCTGCACATGCAGTTAGCAAATAAATTACGATTGGAATTAAAAGTGCTTTTTTCATAGTCATTTAGCTGTTAATTGTTATAGCATTAATACCTTAAGGAAAGCCAATCTGTCTTTCTAAACGCTTTAAGGGCTTTTCCATGTAACAAAACTATAGCATTAATAGCGTCTATTTTATGACTGTACGCATAAACATTGGAGGAGTGATAATATTTTTTGCCATGCAATCACCTAGAGTAAGCAGAATTTGTTTGGGCTATGTGCTCGTTTGGTTGGAGGTTATTAAAATGGGTTTATTTGGGTTGTTGGGTGTAATTGTAAAAGCGGAGTCATGGGGTAATTTATAGGAAAATACCCCTACACCTGCCGGTGGACGGAGGAGTTCAAGGTTATAAATTGAAATTTATGGTAGCGAATACTGTCTAGAGCTATCAAGAAGCATATAATTTAGGGTATAGCAGAGACGTCAAATTCCGCACAAGTTCTTTTAGCTGAGGCCTAGTTGTTCTTTGCCTTCAGGACTTATTTTATCGAAATTCCATTCAGGCTCCCAAACGATATTTATTTTCACCTTGTGCTTGGGGAATACTTGAAGCAAGGCATTGTTTACGCCTTCTTCAATGGCATCGCCAAGTGGACAATGCGGAGTAGACAAAGTCATAGTAACTTCGATTATGCTCCTTTCGAGAAACTGAACATCATATACTAACCCTAGGTCAATAATATTTACAAAAAGCTCTGGGTCTAACACTTGCATAAGTGCGGCTCTAGCTTTTAATTGATCTGCACCTTGAGGTGAACTTAAATTTATCTCCATGTTATGATATATTAGTTTTATGTAATATAATTTTATAGACATTATAGCAATATGCTATAGCTAGTATCAGCCAGATGTAACTACTGATGGCGATGATTGTTTGTATTTGAAAGAATAGACCTATAAATAAACCGAAAAGCCCAATTAAATACAGGTAGAACTTAATGGAGGTGAGCTTTTCATTGTAGAGCTGCTTGGGCATGGGAATTTTAGCCTTCCCGTGCATCCCTTTATAAGTTATATTCCACACTATAAACGGCAGTGTCTTAAAGGTCTGCGGTAAAATTAGCCCTGTTATCCATCCTAAAAAGACGACCATGATATACATGCTAGCCCATTTGTAAGAAGGATTGAAAAATGTGAAAAGCATCATTCCTAAGGCTATAAACAGAATGACGAAAGAAAACAGGGACTGCTTCATCAATACGTCGGTTTTTTTTCTAAGCCTAGCTTTATAGCTTGTATATAAGAAAATGGCCCAAAATATTACGCCAATTGCGACCGTGATTCCAAAGTATATGGAGCTGAAGCGAACGCCGTTCTTATAGCCGTCAATTAAAAATAGGACCAAACCTATATTCTGTAAACCGTGGCTCCAGTAGAGCAGGTAGGAGTTTTTTGTTTTTCCCAATAAAAACATAGGAATCAACTTTGAAGAGACTCCGCAAATCAACTGCAGAAACCAGCCAGCTAAACCGGCGTGGGCATGCAGTTTGAGTAACTCTAAATGTTCTCGGGGAATAAAATGATGCTGTAAATTTATGGCTAACAAAAGCCCACTTATTGTCGTTACGCATAGCCATAGGGCGGAACTAATTAGAAATAAGGTCTGAATCGGACTGGAGATTCGGTGGGGTATGCTCATCCATATATTGACTAAATACATGAAGGATGCTAGCACCACTAAACTCCCCCCGAGAATAATGTGCCAGCTAATGATAAAATTTAAAAAACTCAGCACAATGAAAATAGTCCCTAGCAACAGGCAAATAAAAGAAACAAAAGCTAGTACTGGGCTGCTTAGAGGGTTCCCAGTAATAACCGGAGTTAACTGGTAGGCAGCGCCGAAGATTATCATAGTTCCCCATCCTAATGCGGCACAATGTGCCAAAGCTAGAGTTTGAGGGTTGAAGTAGTGTAAGCTTAACGAGGAGTGGAAAAAGGTAAGCAAAGAACATAGAGCTAAGAAGGATATTGCCGCTGCACCATAAAATGGAATAACAGCAATTCTATCGGGAGCCGACTTGATATCTACATTTTTTGCCATCTTAATTCGTAATTATTAAAAACACCTCGTTTTCTGAGCGTTGGGTTATGAAAATACTATAAGGTCCCGAGCTAATCTCCTCTAAAAGATGGAGAGGTACTCTTTTATGGATGACATAAATGAATGAGTCATCAGACATATTATTTAGGCTTTCCAAAATAGTCTGCATGGGAAGGGGCATCTCTAAATCGCGAACGTCCAATGTTATCTCTTTTTTAAGGTCCTTTAGCTTCTTGTGCTTTTGAGAAAAGGCCTCTTCATCTATCATGTTAATTCCGTCACTTGGTGTATCCTCATTTTCAATAACAGAGCCGTTAGCATCGGGATAAAGCCAGGTGTTGTACTGCTCGGTAGAAATCATTTCAACAAAGCTCTTGGCTCCTTTTCTTTCTAATAAATTAATTAAAGGTGTTGGAACAAAAGAGTTTACCACACATAGCGCTTGGCCATCTTCTAGAGCTCTAAAAGCAGCCATGATGTCTTTTAAAGGGTCAGAACCACCGTCAATTTGCTGGCGTACATCCATCATCACTGCCGTTTTTTGGTTCACCCATGCTGGCCGGTTGACATTTGTATCTTCTATTTGTGAGGTTTGAGGAGGCGAATCTTGTTCATCCTCGCTCCAATTAAAGCCTAATGGGGCTAGGGCACTTTTGAATTGCTCCAAATTGCTACCCGAAATCCTGCAAGCCTCCTGTATATTGACTCGTGAAGCTAAGACTTTTCGAAGTATTGGATTGCGTAATTTTGCCAGAGGCTTAACTATAGAAGCAATAGCCTCTATAGCCTCTGGATTTTCTTTTATTATTTTGGATATTTTTGTTTTAGAGTTTATTTCCATTATTTATGCTTCTAATGAGCAGTCTAATTTCTTTATCGATTTAGGAAATAAAATATTATTCTCCAAATGGATATGTTGAATAAGATCGTCCTCAAACTCTTTTAATTTTGCATATAAGAAAGCATAAGAGTTGCAAGCGTGTTGAGGGAGTGTGTAATTTTGTGTAAGCTCTTTTATCTTAACAACTGCTTCTCCTGCAGAATTATGCTCATCTCTCATTTCTTCTATCAGAGCATTTAGTTCGCTGGTGTTCAGTTTTTTAGCCGATTCTGGGTTCTTGATGACTGGGAATAAATTTTGGTCCTCTTTGATCATATGCTCATTAAGTTCAGTCACCAATTGGTTAAAAGTTTGCATTAAAGGGATTAAATGTTGGCTTTCAGCACCATGTCTTTGGGCAACTTTTTGTGCTAATTGTCGAATTAATGGGCCCTGTTCTTTTACATAACTGTGATGAATGTTTGTAATATAATCCGCTAAAAAACCAAGATCCCAGGAGTCGAAATTTAAATTTGCTCCATGGGTTGATTCGCTAGGAGTAAAGTTTTCCAGTTCGTGGATAAGCTTAGCCGTAGGGATGCCTACTGAGGCTGCGGCTTCTTCCAAGGTTTGTTTACCTCCACAGCAAAAGTCGATTCCTAACCGCTTAAAAACCTCCGCTTTTTGAATGTTATTCGCCGCGATCTCCCCAATTGTTTGCTGGTGTTCTGCTTTCACGTTCTTGGTGATTTTTATCTGCCAGAGAGCTGGCCCTTCTTTTAAATATTCCCAAGTGAATGTCTTGCCTCTTTCGCCCAAAAGCTGATAGTATAGCGGTTTAGGGTCGTGGTCATTGGAAATTATAAAGCTTTCATCTTCGCCCAAAGCATCAAAATGTTGGAATATTGTGGGATGTTTTAATCTAGGCTCTATTAATGTGACGTCTAAAATATTGTGATTTTGCATAATTATTTTATTTAAATGATTAACTTGTACAATTGGCTAATTGGCCATTTTTATTGTGATCTGATAACACAAAACTACTGACCAATTCTTCTTGAATTTTATGCGTTCAATCATATTGGAAGAAATTAGACATTCAGTTTACAATAGGAATTATGATAACGGTTACGTCACGATATGACTCCAATCATATTTGATAAAGGAACTGTATCTATCTTTGTATAACACATTTTTAACTCCATTAAGCTATGATGGTACCCGAAGAGTTATTGCA
>DXEZ01000029.1 GCA_019114715.1 Candidatus Sphingobacterium stercoripullorum
GCTGAATGAAAAAGGCCAAGCGGCAACACGTATTACATTCAGTGAGGACGGGTATATTAAAATAAAAACGGGCTACCGCGAGGGTAATCTTTTAGAATACAAGCCGGATGTGAAATATAACTTCACCATCCACTACAATACGGCCACCCGCTCGTATGAGATTTCGGTGAACGATAAAAAAGAGGCTACACGTTTGTTTTTCCAACCGGTAAAACAAATCAATCGCGTAGCTTTTAGAACGGGAAGTGTACGCACTTATCCGGATGCCAATACACCAACCGATCAGAATTTCGATGTTGAGAACCCGGGTGTTTCTACCAACAACTCGAATTACCAAATTCATTATTTTAAAGCTAAGAGTATTAAGTAAGTGAAAATGATGCAGAGAATGCTGTTATTAATAGTTGCAGGCTTGATGTTGATCGCCTGGCCTTCCTTTGGACAAGAGACTGAAGTTCAGTATTTGTCGGGTAAAGGGAAAGACGATGGGGTGTTATGGGATTTTTACGTAACCGGTGGCATGAATGCCAACAAATGGAGTAAAATACCGGTGCCATCGAACTGGCAGCTCCAAGGGTTTGGAACCTATAACTACGGGTTTGATAAAGAAGAAAAGAAAGGCAAGGAAGAAGGGAGATATAAGCATGTATTTCAGGTGGATCCTTCCTGGAAAGGAAAGCAAATCAATATTGTCTTTGAGGGGGTTATGACCGATACGGAAGTGAAAATTAACGGGCAGCTTGCTGGAGAAATTCACCAAGGGTCTTATTATGTCTTTCGCTACGATATAAGTAAGCATATCAAATTTGGAAAAGACAACCTCCTAGAGGTCAAAGTAGCCAAGCATTCTGCAAATAATTCAGTCAATGAAGCGGAGCGTAATGGTGATTTTTGGATTTTTGGAGGGATATTTCGTCCCGTATTTTTAGAGGCGCTTCCAAAGGCACATATTTCTAGGGTTTCTCTCAATGGGCAAGCAGACGGTAGCTTCAACGCACGGATTGCCAACGTCGGTAAGGCCGATGAACTGCAACTGCGAGTTTTCGATGCTAGCGGCAAGCAGTTTGGCTCTACCTTAAGCCAAGCGGTAAACGGGGATACCACCTATTTAGAGGGGAAGTTTGATAACCCCGAATTGTGGTCAGCAGAATTCCCCAACCTCTATACCGTAGAGGTGGATCTCCTAGTTAAAGGAAAGACGGTGCACCAGGTTCATAAAAAAACTGGGTTTAGGACCATAGAAATTAAAGAAAGGGATGGCGTATTTATCAACGGACAAAAGATAAAATTCAAAGGGGTCAATAGGCACTCTTTCCATCCGGAATCTGGGCGGACAACAAGTAAGCAGCATAGCATCGATCAGGTGAACCTCATCAAGGAAATGAATATGAATGCCGTGCGTATGGCACACTACCCTCCGGATAATCACTTCTTGGAAGTGTGCGACTCGTTAGGGCTGTATGTTATGAATGAGCTGAGCGGGTGGCATGGACATTACGATACAGATTTAGGAGAAAAGCTCATCAAGTCCATGATTACCGAGTCGGAGAACAGTCCATCGGTTATCTTCTGGGCCAATGGAAATGAAGGAGGCAGCAACCCCGAGTTGGATCCTGTTTTCCCAGCGCAAGACATTCAAAATAGAGTGGTTATATGGCCATGGGCAGTGCACAATGGATTTGAAACAACGCATTACAGAGAATTTAACTACGGAATTGGAACCTACGACCACGGGCACAATATATTGATGCCTACGGAGTTTCTACACGGTATGTTTGACGGTGGCCATGGCGCTGGTATGGAAGATTACTGGACAGCAATCTGGGCAAACCCATTAGCTGCTGGAGGATTTTTATGGGACTTCCAAGACCAAGGGGTTATTCGCAGGGATAAAGATGATATCATCGATACCGATGGGAACCACGGTGCCGATGGAATTGTGGGTCCTTACCACGAGAAAGAAGGCAGCTTCTTTACTATTAAAGAGGTTTGGAGTCCGGTATTTTTCGAGAAGCGGGAGATGACCTCGGGCTTCGATGGGAAGTTCAATATAGAGAACAGATACGCATTTACGAATTTAAATCAGTGTGAGTTTTCCTTTGAACTCGGTAATTTGAGCGCCAATAAGGAGTTTACAGCTTCCCATAGTGGAAGCATTGATGCGCCTAACATCAGCCCTTATACTAAAGGGCAGCTGGAGGTGAACTTGCCGGAAGATTGGTATAGCTACGATGTGCTTTACCTCACCGCAAAAGATCCCCATGGAAAAGAAATATATACCTGGAGCTTCCCCATTACGCTTCCTAATAGAGAGTTCAATAAGCACTTTGATGCCGCTTCTAGCCAGGAGGTAAGCTTTGAGGAAACTGCCCAGGAATTTATCGTACAAGCGGCAGAGCTAACTTACCGCTTTGATAAAGAAAAGGGACAACTTAAGGAAGTAAGAAATAGTGAGGGAATTATTCCATTTAACAACGGCCCGGTTATACAAGAAGCGGAAAATAATTGGGCGAACTTCTCCATTGAAAGAAAGGGTGATACAGTGGTTATTGCCTCTAAGTTCGATAGGGAGAAAAGCTACAACACCCTCACCTGGAAGATATTCCCATCGGGGCAGTTGAAGATGCATGTGGAGTATTTTCCGCAAGAGTACTTCACCCGCTTTGTAGGAGCAAACTTTGACCTCCCAGAAGAGGAGATTGTCTCGGTGCAATACATGGGTAGAGGACCTTACCGCGTATGGAAAAATAGAATGAAAGGAACCGATTTCGGGGTTTGGGAGAAAGAATACAACGATGCTGCTACGGGCGAGCCTCCTTTTGTATACCCGGAGTTTAAAGGCTACCACTCCAATATGTATTGGGCAACCTTCAACTTGAAGTCCCAATCCTTTAAAGTATTTACCAATAGAGAGGATCTATTCTTAAGGTTATACACACCTAAAGAGCAGCAGGATACCGATTGGCAAAATATGGAGCCGACCTTCCCCGAGGGCGATATTTCCTTTATGAATGGGATATCCGGAATCGGTACCAAGACGCAAAAGCCACATACTACAGGGCCTATGGGCATGAAGCATGTGTACTACGATTTTGAGAAAGAGCCAATTAGAGCACTCCATTTAGAGCTTTATTTTGACTTTTCAGTAAATAATAACAATAATGCTAAATAAAAAAACACCTGTTTTATCAGTTGCGCTGCTATTGCTTGTGTTTCTTTTACAAGGAAACGCGACTTTATTAGCACAACAAGTAGAGATCTACGCATTGAGCTGTGAGTTGGAGGATAATCCCATTGGGATTGATAATAAGAACCCCAGACTGGCCTGGAAAATAAACAGCCCCAATAGGGGACTGATCCAAAACGGCTACAGAATTTTAGTGTCTTCCTCTGAGCAACTTTTAAACCAAGATAAGGGCGATGTTTGGGATTCAGCAGAGGTGAGTAGCGAGCAATCGACCTTTGTTTCTTACGCTGGAGAGCCTCTAGAGTCTCAAAAGAAATATTACTGGAAGGTGAAAGTCTTTACCAATCAAGGTGAAAGCAACTGGTCAGAAGTAGCACATTGGAAAATGGGCCTATTAAACTATAAAGATTGGTCGGCTCGGTGGATTGGTAAAGATAATTTTTTAGCAACCGATGATGAAGCTACTGGGAGGCTTTCAGCCAGATATATAAGGAAAGAAGTGTCCGCGAAAAAGGAGGTGGAAGAGGCTTTTGTATACATCATGGGACTGGGGCTTTACGAGCTCTATATTAATGGGCAGAAGATTGGTGATCAGGTCCTAGCGCCTACACCAACCGATTATACAAAGAATATAAAGTACAATGTTTTTGATGTTACCGAGCATATTCAAGCCGGTGACCATGCCCTAGGGGTGATTCTTGGGAATGGGAGGTTCTTTGCCGCAAGGCAGGCCAAACCCTA
>DXEZ01000271.1 GCA_019114715.1 Candidatus Sphingobacterium stercoripullorum
AGTCATTATTCAGTTATCCAATGGAGGAGCTCAATTTTTTGCAGGAAAATCCTTAAGCAATGAGAATCAGCAGGCCTGTATATTAGGAGCTGTTTCAGCTGCTAAGCACGTTCATTTATTAGCTGAGCATTACGGAGTGGCTGTAATTCTTCACACCGATCACGCTGCTAAGAAGTTGCTACCGTGGATTGATGGATTGATGGATGCAGGTGAGGAGTTCTTCAAAAAAGAAGGAAAGCCTCTTTTCTCTTCTCATATGCTTGATTTATCAGAAGAGCCTATCGAGGAAAATATCGCAATTAGTAAAAAATACTTAGAACGCATGAAGCCTCTCGGCATGACCATAGAAATAGAGTTAGGTATTACTGGTGGTGAAGAAGATGGAGTTGATAATACAGATGTAGATGTATCTAGACTTTATACCCAGCCATCAGAAGTTGCTTATGCCTTTAAGGAATTAGGAGAAGTTTCTAACCGTTTTACAGTTGCCGCTGCTTTTGGTAATGTTCACGGTGTATACAAACCTGGGAATGTGAAGCTAGAGCCGAAGATTCTTAGAGACTCTCAAGAGTATATCCGTAAAGAGTTTAACCTAGGCGCAGAAAAGCCTGTAGATTTTGTTTTCCACGGAGGTTCAGGTTCATCCCAAGAGGATATCAAGGAAGCAATTTCTTATGGTGCTATCAAGATGAATTTAGATACAGATATGCAATGGGCTTATTGGGACGGAGTGAGAAGTTATGAGGAAGAGTTCCACGGATTCTTGCAATCGCAAATTGGTAACCCTGAGAATGCAGACGGGCCAAATAAGAAATACTATGACCCTAGAGCATGGCTTAGAAGGGGAGAAGAGTTCTTTGTAAAGAGGTTGAAACAAGCATTTGAAGAATTGAATGCTGTAGACAGTAACAGTAAGCTGTAAAAATTTCCCTTAGTACAATATAATTATTAGCCTCAATGAAAAATTGGGGCTTTTTATTTTGTATTTATTCATTGTTTTTACCTATATTTATTTTCAACAAAGCGATAAGAAAAACAGTAGTGCTTATAAAACGGTTTTTGACATATCTGAAATTTGAAAGGAAGTATTCATCGCACACTGTTTTAGCCTATGAGTCGGACTTGAGTAAGTTTACTCAGTTTTTGGACCGAGAGGTTTTAACAGTGCAAGAGGTGGATTACAGGCAGGCTCGCTATTTTTTGTCGCTTGAAAGGGAAGCAGGAATGCAGGCTAGTAGCGTGAATCGCTTATCTAGTTCGTTGAGGAGTTTTTATAAGTTTTTACTTAGGGAAGGAGAGATTAAATCTAATCCCTTTAATATGGTGAAAGCTATGAAGACTCCGAAAAAACTGCCCGTTGTAATCAAGGAGAATCCACTTACTGTACATTTGGATAACCTAGAAGAGACGGCTGACTCATTCCCCTTACAGAGGGATTTGCTAGTGATGGAAATATTGTTTGGAACGGGGGTTCGGCTTGCGGAGTTACTGACAATTAAAATTCAGGATATTGATTATTATAAGAAGTGTGTCTTAATTTATGGTAAACGCAATAAACAAAGACTAGTACCACTACATGTGACCTTAATTAACCGCTTAAAAACGTATTGTTCTTTTAGAGATGATGAAGGGTTTAAAGACGAGCATTTGATTCTAACCGACAAGGGGAAACCGGCTTATCCTAAGCTGATCTATCGCCTAGTCCAGAAGAATCTTAAGGAGCTTACCACCCAAGCAAAGAAAAGCCCCCATGTCCTTCGGCATACATTTGCAACTGCGCTATTGAATAATGGTGCGGATTTAAATGATATTAAGGAGTTATTGGGACATGCTGGTTTAGCAGCCACTCAGATTTATACCCATCACTCTGTGGAACGTTTAAAATCTATTTATAAACAGGCCCATCCAAAGGCTTAGAAAAAGGAGGAAAAATGAATTTAACTGTGCAATCTATTAAATTTGATGCCGACCAAAAATTAGTTGATTTTATCAAAAAGAAAACTGGAAAATTAGAACAGTTTTTAGATAATATCATTCAAGCTCAGTGTTATCTCCGAGTAGAGAATGTGGAGAATGAAGAAAATAAAGTGGTGGAATTAAAATTGAATATTCCAGGGACGCAATTGTTTGCAAAATCCCAAGCGAAATCCTTTGAAGAAGCTACTGATTTGGCCGTTGAATCAATTCGCCGCCAAATAAATAAATACAAGACGAAAAACCGCGTAAAGAGTAGTGGTCATAAAGATATTGATGCCAGGATAGAACAAGAGTTCTAATCCAGAAGAATACATAAGATTTATCGTGCTTTGTGCTTGCAAGCTTTAGTTTTCAAGTATGAGGCGCGATTTTTTATACTTTATTATGGCCTGCTCTAGTAAGTGAGTAGTATAAACTGAGTTTGCTAGGATGCCGCAAGTTAGCTTTAGCACGTGGGGTCCCTAAATTACCTCAGGAAAATTTAGGGGGAATTACCCGATTTAACCCGTATTTCTAGTGTCTAAAAATTTCTAAGTCTCTCTT
>DXEZ01000030.1 GCA_019114715.1 Candidatus Sphingobacterium stercoripullorum
GAAATTAAGAGTAAGCGCAGGTTATACTGGTACCCAAAATATAGGCGATAACATGTTCTATACTTTATACTCACCATATGCTTACGGAGGTACGAGTGCAATGGTTCCTACTCAGTTAGGTAATGAAGCAATTCGCTGGGAGTCTACATTACAAAAAGACGCGGGTTTAGATTTAAGTCTATTCAACTCTAGGTTTGGTCTTACTTTTGAATTTTATGAAAAGAACACTAGTGGCATATTATTTACTAAAACTGTTGCAGGGAGTTCTTCTTTTAATAGTATCATTAGCAACCTCGCTAACATTAGAAACCGGGGAGTGGAAGTCTCTTTGAGAGGAGATTTTATGAAAAAACGAGACTTCAATTGGAATGGTGCATTTAATATTTCTTTCAACCGTTCCTTAGTTACTAATGTAAATCGTGATTTTACAAATCCTGAGAATGTAGAGGAATTCAATCTTGGTAATGCAATTGTAAGAGAGGGAGAACCCTTAGGACTGATTTATGGGAAAGTGTTTGAAGGTTTATTTAAGACCCAAGAAGAGGTGGATAGTTACAAAGAAGGAAATCCATATTGGAGTATTTTTGATCCCTACCTAGGAATTGGAGATCCAAAGTATAAAACTGTAGAAGGCGATCCTTTTCCAGTAAATGAAATAATTGGCTACGCCGAACCTAAGTTCTATGGCGGATATACAAATACTATTTCTTATAAGGGAATTAGCCTCATGACTTTATTTACTTTTAGTAAAGGAAATGATATCCTTTATCAAGGAGATATACAGAATAATAATGTTTCTAATAGAGCTAATAAAACTGTACAGATATTAGACCACTGGTCGGAAGATAATCCTAACTCAGAAAGGCCTAGGCTTTTATATGGCCAAAATGGAACAGCCTATACAAATAGTGGAGCGGTTTATGATGCGTCTTTCTTGAAGTTGAAATCCCTATCGTTATCCTATAATTTTCCGAAAATATGGACCGATAAATTGAATGTTGCTCAGGCAACTGTATTTGGTTCTGCGACTAATGTTCTTACTTGGACAAAGTACCCCGGCGTTGACCCTGAGGTTAGTAATGATCCTTATAGTTTGATTAATGGTGCAAATGACCCTGGTACTTTCCCTGCTGTAAGGCAATTTACTCTAGGTCTTCGTTTTATTCTTTAAAGAAGTAGCACAATGAAAAATAAAATAAAATTTATATATAAAAGTTTATTCCTTGCGTGTTTTTTTCAATTGTTTGTTTTTTGTGAAAGCCAGCTTGGTGCACTCCCCGAAAACGCAAAAGTGGACGGAAATACCGTTCTCGATGAAGCTACAGCTAAAATCGCTCTTAACGGGGTTTATTATCGATTTGCCAATGTAAGTGCTTCTAATAATATCACACAATGGACAATTAATGAACGATTGCCAGCTCAACTTTCTGGATACATGGTTTATGGGTACGGGGTAGGCGCGGGAGCTCCAGAGGATAATCAAATGTTGAGTTCCTCTTCAACTTATTGGCAGTACAGTTATGGTATTATCAATGCGGCGAACTCATTGATAGGAGCAATGAATGGCCTTCCAGAAGGTAGAATCCCTCAAAAGGTACACGAAACTATTGAAGCGGAAACTCGCTTCTTGCGAGCTTATGGAAATTATAAGCTTTTAAGTTATTATTCTCAGTGGTTTGATTACGACAGCCAATTTGGTGTGCTTCTTAGAGATGAGGCTGTTACGACTGGAAATATTGCAAAGTCTCGTTCCACCGTAAAAGAAAGTTATGAGGCGATCTTAAATGACCTAGATTTTGCTATTGAACATGCTCCAAAAGAAAATTCAAAATATTATGCTACTTCTGCTGCGGCGAAAGTTTTAAAAGCTAGAGTTTTAATTTCTAGAGGGCAACTAGGGGATTATCAAGAGGTTATTTCTCTTTCAGATGAAGTTATTGCTCAAGGGGAGTACAGACTTGAGCCTTTGGCGAAAGATATTTTTAGAATTCTAGGGGAGGAAAGCGATGAAGTTATTTTAAGTATCACTCCTCAACCTAACCAGCCGGATTACGCGTATAGTCGTACCAGGCAGTTTTATCCTGGTGCGTCCTCATTATATTGTGCTACTGAAGGCTTAAATAATCTTTTAGAAGGTGACCCTCGCCAAGACTGGATGGTGGGTAGCTTTCGACCTGATTATGCAAACTTCTTTTTCACAAAATATATCGCTGAAGGAAACAATCCAAGTGTAGTGAGTGAAACATTTTTTGCTATGCGGCTAACTGAGGTGTATCTTTTGAAGGCTGAAGCCATTCTTCGTAATAAAGGCTCTATTGATGAGGCGAAGGCAATTTTAAAGAAAATTGGAGAGCACAATGGCCTTCAAGATTTTTCTAAGCTAGAGTCGTTAGATGATTACCAGGAACTTCTTCTATATAATTACCATGAAGTTTCCAAATGTCTTGTGGCCGAAGATGGACAAGAGTGGTTGACTTTATTGCGTTTGCCGCTCTCTACAGTCTCTCAATTGCGACCCAAGTTAACTGAGATTAACCAGTACATTTTACCTATCCCTAATGGAGAGTTTGCGGATAACCCAGAATTTGGGGAACAGAATCCGGGATATAATATTGATTTATAGAAGTTAAAATAAAAATATGAAGAACTTTAAAATATTAATTATTGGAATCTTTTTGTTAAGTGCAACTCAGATTTTTGGACAAAATGTAACGGTACGAGGGACTTTCAAAGAGCATCCAGATGGACAGTTCCAGATTAATTACTCTCGAGACAACAAGCAAGTTGTGGATACAGTGGAAATCAAAGATGAAAAATTTCTTTGGGCGGCTACGATTAACGGTCCTGAAAAAACTTATTTGATGTTCCCTACAAGATACTTAGAGCTGTATATAGAGCCCGGAAATATTCATGTTGTCGGACATGCCGATTCTTTGCATAAAATGAAAGTCACAGGGAGTTCTATTCAGGATGAAGTTACTGCATTTCAGGAGACTTTAATAGATTTAGAAAAGAGACAATCGCCACTATACCAGAAATACGGAAAAGTAGGCAAAGAAGAACAACTTGAAATAGAAAGAGAACTTTCGGAAATTGGACAAATTCGTTTAAAGCGGACAAAAGAGTACATCCGAACTCATCCAAAGAATATATACAGCTTAATGATGGTAGAAGATAGGGCTGCGATGGGGAGCTATGAAGAAGTTCAACCGCTGTTTAACCTAATCGATCCTTCAATTAAAGAAACCTCACTAGGTAACAAGGTTTCTGAGCGGCTAAAAGTATTAAAACGCAGTGTGATCGGAGAAAAAATGTATTCTTTTTCTATGAATAATCAAAATGGTGAAAATGTAAACTTTGATGACTTTCTAGGTAAATATATCCTTGTTGAGTTTTGGGCAAGTTGGTGCGGTCCATGTCGTGCTGAAAACCCAAATGTTTTGAAAGCGTACAATACTTTTAAAGACAAAGGTTTTACAGTAATTGGAATTTCATTAGATGATAATGAACAGAAATGGAAACAAGCAATAGAGGAAGACAGCATGCCATGGACTCAAGTTTCTACCTTAGATGGTTTTGAAAACGAGGTTTCAAGCTATTATGGAATTAGAGGAATACCTAGTTCTTTTTTAGTTGACCCTCAGGGGAAGATAGTTGCTCGTAATCTTCGCGGTGAAAGGCTACATGAAACACTTAATGATTTATTAAATAGTAAAGACTAATATGAAAAATATCTTAATAGCTATGATGGGAGTGTTTTTTCTTTTGCAAAGTTGTGCAGAAAAAACACAGAAAAATGAATTCATTCTAAAAGGTGAAATAACAGGCATAGAAGACGGCACTGCTGAATTGGTGCTTACGGATGAAGAAAATAGGGAGTCTACAGTGGTCGACAGTGTTAAGATTGTGAATGGTAAATTTGAGTTTTCTCAGAAGTTGGAAGCTCCTGAGTTGTTTGCTATAAACTTATTGCCGGGAAATTTTTCGCTCACATTATTTCTAGAACCTGGAGATATTGAGGTGATAATTGATACTTTAAATGCCATTCATTATGACTATTCGGAATATGGAGGTGGAAAAGGTGCGAGATTAACTGAGTATCAAGTCAAAGGCTCTAAAAGTGAGGGGGTAATCCAAACTTATGAAGAGCATCCAACAATTAAAGCCGCAAAAGATTTTTATAAAGAGAAGAATAAAGCATTTGATCAAGAGGAAGATTCAGATAAAAAAGAAGATATAAGAGCTGAGATAATTCAGTTTAGAGAGCAGCAGGTTG
>DXEZ01000272.1 GCA_019114715.1 Candidatus Sphingobacterium stercoripullorum
TTATAAGATATGATAAGTTAGCGTTTTGTTCGTTTATTTTTCAATTATCACATTATTTTTATAATTTCTTAAGAGCAAAACATCGTTCAAATGAAAAGGAAGGGCAATTAAGAAATGGCAGATAAGCTTCCGAGCCATAGTGGCTAATTAAGCACACCCTTAATACATATAGCGGGAAAAATCATTCTCTTTACTTTAAAGATTTAAAAAGAGACAAACGAGAGCAATTTAATATTTTTAATTTTTACTATTTTTGAATCAATTAATACAGTAAGTAATAAAACCCGTAAAATTCTATATGAAAATTATTGCAGTAGGAAGAAACTACCACGAACATATACAAGAATTAAAAAACGAAACTCCGGAGGAACCAGTGCTGTTTTTAAAACCAGATACTGCTTTATTAAAAGGAGGTAGAGACTTCTATTACCCGGATTTCTCTAACGAGATTCATTATGAAGTAGAGGTTGTTCTTAGAATTTGTAAAGAGGGGAAATTCGTATCAAAAAAATTTGCGCAAAGATATTTCGACGCGCTAACTGTAGGTATTGATTTCACCGCTAGGGACATCCAAGCCAAGCAAAAAGAAAAGGGCCTACCTTGGGAAATTGCCAAAGCATTTGATGGCTCGGCTGCACTAGGAGAGTTGATCTCAACGGACCAGATAGAAGATATAAACAACATGGACTTCTCTTTGACCATAGACGGCAAGCAAGTACAGTGTGACAACACCTCGAATATGATCCATTCTTTTGAAGATCTAATCTGTTACATCTCCAAGTTTTTCACCTTGAAAAAAGGCGACCTTATATTTACGGGCACCCCTGCAGGAGTCGGTCCAGTAACAAAAGGCACCAAACTTCAAGGGTTTATAGAATCCAAGGAACTACTTACATGCAGCATAAAATAGCAGGTGGACAAGGAGAGATTACCGGTACTCCAAACGTCCCTCGAGTTAAGGGGCGCAACATCAACACGAGTTTTTTCATTGCGACAAACTAGAGGCACTAACTGGCTCTCTATTTAAAACAGTATCAAAACCTACCTCTGGCAAGAAGCCTAAGCGCATAAAGACACCGGTTTAAATGGCTATCTTTGTACGCTTTAGACTCTAAAGGGAGTCAGCAGAGGATAAATCACATCAAATATGACCATCGTAAGAGCTATATATTTTAGTATTACTTTATTTTTTCTATCAACTTTTATCGCCAGCGGCCAGAACAAGGGGATACACACATCCAGAGACTATCCTCAAGGGTACTTTCAGTTTCCCATGAAAATAGCACCACAAGCCTCAGGCACTTTTGGGGAGCTTCGCAACACGCATTTCCATGCTGGTGACGATTACCGTACGCAACAGCGTACAGGAATTGCGGTTTATGCAGCAGCCAAAGGCCACATTTCTCGTGTGCGCGTTCAAATTGGTGGCGGTGGAAATATCGTATACATCGATCATCCCAATGGTTTTACCACGGTACACATGCACTTAAACAGCTTTAGTCAAGAAATTGCTGACTTTGTAAAACAAGAGCAGTATAAACAAAAACGCTTTGATGTAGATCTAGAGCTAAAAGAGGGACAAATTCAAGTTGCAAAGGGTCAGCTAATCGGACGCTCGGGAAACACTGGAGCCTCTGGAGGGCCTCATTTACACTTAGAAATTAGAGATACAAAAACACAAAAGCCCTTAAACCCACAGCTTTTTGGCTTGCATTTTCCAGATGCCTTACCACCAGTTATAAATTCATTAATAATTTATGACTTAAAGCAAGAAGCTCCATTTGACGAACACACACCTAGAAGAAGTCAAACGGTACAGAACGCGGCCACAGGAAAGTATAGAACCCCTGGGCAAGCGATCTCTGTTAACGGCGCCTTTGGCGTAGGAATTGGTAGCTACGATCGCCACAACAGCACCACCTTTAGAAATGGTATTTACTCCATTGAGGTGTTTTTAGACGATGAGCTCTACAGCCTAGTTACATTTGAAGAGCTAGATTTTGATTACACAAGAGCCATACACTCGTATATTGACTACCCCCACTTCCAAAAAACGAAAGCGAGAGTTCAAAAAACATTTAAAGACCCTAATAGCCCATTAGGAATTTATAAAAAGTTAAAAAACAGAGGTATCATTGAACTTACCGATGAACAAACACATCAGGTCAAAGTAATAGTCAAAGACGTACACAACAACAAGAGTGAGCTTAACTTCCAAGTGCGGAACAATCCAGATATGAAAGTCGCCACTCGTAATTACTCGGGAGGCAAGTGGTTTAATTACGAAACTACAAATGAGTTTAAAACAGAAGATCTAGCAGTTCACCTAAACCAGAACACGTTATACGACCGGGTTTACTTTGTCTATTCTAAAAGCAATAAACCACAAGGAGCCTATTCCAGCCAGCATCACGTGCATAACACCATGACCTCCCTGTACAACCCTTACACTCTTGCTATCCGCGCTGAAGGGCTGCCTGAACACCTCGAATCTAAAGCGCTTATTGTATCGAGCTTTGGTGTATCTCAAGGGGGCGAGTACAAAGACGGCTGGGTGAGTACCACAACGAGGTCTTTTGGGAATTTCTATATCACAGTAGACACTACTGCACCAACAATTAGCCCTAGAAACATCAGCCCGAATAAAAACGTAGCTAGGCAAGCCACAATAGACTTCACCATTCAGGACAATCTATCTGGTATTAAGTCTTTTAATGGCTATATTGACGGGCAATGGGTTTTAATGGAATACGATCCGAAAAACAAACATTTGTGGCATAAATTTGAAAGTAGCTTAAGCAAAGGGAAACACAACTTTAAGCTTGAGGTAACAGATTGGAAAAACAATACTAAAACATACACTGTAGATTTTATAAATTAATCATTAACAGAAAACTAAATATGAGTCAGATAAACATTGGCGATCAAGCGCCAGAAATAACCGCTATAAACCAGCATGAAGAAGAAATAAAGCTTTCGAATTTTTTAGGTAAAAAGGTCATCCTTTATTTTTACCCAAGAGACAATACTCCGGGATGCACCACGGAGGCTTGTAACTTCCGAGACAACTACGAAGAGTTATCTGAAAACGGTTACGTTGTCCTAGGGGTAAGCACCGACGGCCTTTCTTCACATCAGAAATTTGCTACAAAGCACGAACTACCTTTCCACTTACTGGTAGATGAGGAAAAAAACATAGTTAATCAATACGGAGTGTGGGTAGAGAAAAACATGTATGGGAGAAAGTACATGGGAACGGCAAGAACGACCTTCCTGATCGACGAGAAAGGTGTCGTACGTGACATCATAAAAAAGGTGAAAAATAAAGAGGCGACAAAACAGGTCTTAGAGGCTTGGAAACAAATTCAATAAAACAGAAACAAGCAATATATAATATAGTATATTTGTACGCTATGAGTAAAAATAACGAGGATTTTCTTAAAAGTGTGATTTCACACGCCAAAGAGTATGGTTTTGTATTTCCATCGAGTGAGATTTACGATGGATTAGCCGCTGTATATGATTACGGACAGTTAGGCTCAGAACTTAAAAACAACTTGAAAACCTATTGGTGGAAAACCATGGTTCAGATGAATGAAAATATCATCGGGATAGACTCCGCAATTTTCATGCATCCAAAAACGTGGAAAGCTTCTGGACACGTGGACGGCTTTAACGACCCAATGGTTGATAATAAAGACTCCAAAAAGAGATACCGCGCAGATCAATTATTAGAAGATAAAATTGAGCGTTATAGAAAAGATAAAAAAGATGATAGAGCCGATAAGCTTCAAGCGGATCTAGATAAAGCAATCCAAGAGGATGATTTAACTGCTCTAGGAAACTTAATCGAAGAGCATCAGATTGCTTGCCCTGTATCAGGCACCAGAAACTGGACCGATGTCAGGCAGTTTAACCTGATGTTTTCAACACAAATGGGTGCAACCTCTGAAGGAGCAGAAAAAGTTTACCTAAGGCCCGAATCGGCACAGGGCATTTTTCTGAACTACTTAAACGTACAGAAAACTGGGCGCATGAAGATTCCTTTTGGAATAGCACAAATTGGAAAGGCTTTTAGGAATGAAGTTATTGCTCGACAATTCATCATTAGAATGAGAGAGTTTGAACAAATGGAACTTCAATTCTTCGTTCGACCAGGCACTGAAATGGAGTGGTATGAGAAGTGGAAGGAACTGAGGCTTAAGTGGCACTTAGCAATGGGTGGCCCTAAAGAAAACTACCGCTTCCACGACCACGTAAAACCCGCTCACTATGCAAATGCGGCGGTAGATATAGAATACAAGTTTCCTTTCGGCTATAGAGAGATTGAAGGGATTCATTCAAGAACAGACTTCGACCTGAAACAACACATGGAGTTTTCCGGAAAGAAGCTTCAGTATTTTGATCCAGAAATCAAACAAAGCTATATCCCTTACGTAGTAGAAACATCTATAGGGTTAGACCGCTGCTTCTTAAGTGTTTTCGGTCATGCTTTAACTCATGAAGATTTATCAACTGAAGATAAAAAAGATTCAAGGGTTGTTTTAAAGCTTCACCCTTGTTTAGCACCTATCAAAGCGGCAGTCTTGCCATTGACCAGGAAAGATGGTTTGCCTGAGAAAGCTAGAGAGCTGATGAATAAGCTAAAATTGGACTTCTCAATGCAGTACGACGAGCGGGATTCTATAGGAAAGCGCTACAGAAGACAAGATGCAATTGGAACGCCCTTATGTATCACAGTTGACCATCAGAGCTTAGAAGATAATACAGTAACCATTCGCCACAGAGACAGCATGGAACAAGAACGTGTTGCTCTAGAGGAAGTTGAGCGTATTATCCAAGAGAAAACAGACTGGAAGAACTTATTAAAAGCTTTCTTAGACTAAGAACTTCAACATAATTTTACAATAGCCTGTTAGTTTAAATACCACAGGCTATTTTTTTATCCCCTTAAAAGCATACAGTGGAGCTTATGCAGTTAATCAGAAACCGCTAGTGGCAAAAAGCCTATTCAAACTGCAGATCGTACAACTTTTTATAGGCACCTTCCATATTTAACAACTCCTGATGGCTCCCACTCTCAACGATTTCCCCTTTATCTAGCACTATAATCAAGTCTGCTTTTTGAATAGTAGACAAACGGTGGGCGATGACTATTGAAGTACGGCCTTTCATGAGCTTCTCAATAGCTGACTGTATAAGCAGCTCCGTTTGTGTATCCACCGAGGCAGTAGCTTCGTCTAGCACCAATATCTTTGGATCGTGCACAAGCGCTCTAATAAACGAGATGAGCTGTGCCTGACCTGCAGAAAGAGTGGATCCCCTTTCTTGTACTTGGTAATCAAACCCATCAGGCAATCGCATGATAAAGTCGTATGCTCCTACCTGCTTTGCAGCATCAATAACTTGAGATCTAGTTATTTCAGGGTTATTCAGGGTAATATTATTGTATACAGAATCTGAAAACAAAAACACATCTTGCAAGACAACACCTATTTGTCTTCGAAGGTAATCCAGTTGGTATTCTTTGATATCCTTACCGTCTAAAAGAACCTCTCCTTTATTAATCTCGTAAAACCTACTTAGGATATTAATTGTAGAAGACTTCCCAGCTCCTGTTGCTCCCACTAAAGCCACTGTTTGTCCAGGTTTCACATCAAAATTCAAGTCTTTTAGCACCCAGTCTCTATCATTGTAAGCAAACCAAACCTGCTTAAAGCTTATATCCCCATTTAATTCTGCAGGCTGAAGCTTACCATAGTCTGGCGTCTGATCTTTAGTGTCGATAACGGCAAAGATCCGCTCTGCGGACACCATCCCCATTTGTAAGGTATTGAACTTATCAATGAGCTCCCTAATCGGTCTAAATATCATATTTATATACATGATAAATGCAACAACCACACCTGGAGAAATTACGTGCGCCAAAACTTGCTTAGAACCGTACCAAACCAATAATCCTAAGGCAATAGCCATTATAATTTCCAGTACAGGGAAAAATATCGAGAAATACCAGTTTGCACGAACGTGAGCATTTCTATGCTTTGCATTGATGCTTTTAAACTTTTTCATCTCCTGATCTTGGCGTGCGAAATATTGAATAATACTAATTCCAGAGATATGTTCTTGTAAGAATGTATTCAGCTGAGAGATCCTCTTTCTAACATCGACAAAAGCGTTCTTCATCGCTTCTTTGAAAATATACGTTGCAATGATCATCACAGGCATCGGGATAAGAACAACTAAGGTTAATCGCCAATCCGAGTAAAACATGACAATCAATATCACAAAAAGCTGAAGCAAATCACCAATAATTTGAATCAACCCTTGTGAAAATATATTTGAAATCGTTTCTAAGTCCGAAATAGTCCTAGTGATGAGCCTACCGATTGGAGTCTTATCAAAATACTTCAATCTCAAGCTTGTGATGTGATTAAACACTTCTATTCGAATATCTCGAATCACAGATTGACCCAATGTATTGGTCATCAAGGTGTGAAAATAACGAATTCCTACTTGCAGGAGCAATAAGCCTAACATGAATGCCAACATCATATTCAGGCCTTCGGCTTTATCGCTCAATATGTAATTGTCTAAAGTATACTCTACTAGCATGGGAAGTGCCGGTGCAACCGCAGCAAGCAAAACAGTTAATACTACCGATACCCAAAAAACAAATTTATAGGGTTTAATATATTTTGTCATACGCTTTAGCAGCGTAGTATCATAAGTCTTTCCTGTTATTTGAACGTCACTCACACTAAAAAATTTAAACTGAACTAAAGATAAGGATATTGTATATTCTTCAAAAACAAACCATGAGCAGGCACAGATTGTCCAGCTAAGGATCTATTTTTAGAGTCCATAACCTCTTTTATAAACTCGACCGACTTACCCTTATTACCAACCTCTAAAAGTGTACCCACTATCGCTCGAACCATATCTCTTAAAAAACGGTTCGCAGAGATTTCAAAAACCAGCTGATTGCCTTGAAATCGCCAACTGGCGTATCTGACCTCACAAATATGCGTATATACTTGCGTGTGGGTTTTGGAAAAGCAAGAAAAATCATGCTTACCCAATAAAAATTTAGCGGCATCATTCATTTTCTCAACATCAGGCATGCTCCAAAGCTTCCAAGACAAGTCCTTTAAAAAAGGGTCCTTATTTAAATGAGTGAAATATTCATACGTTCTTTGAGTCGCATCAAACCTGGCATGTGCATTTTCATGAACCTGGAAAACTTTAAAAACGCTGATATCATAGGGTAGCATAGAGTTTAATGACTTGACTAGACGAGCTAACTTATTATCATCCAAAAACTCCTGGGAGTCAAAGTGCGCAAACATTTGTTTGGCATGAACGCCAGTATCTGTCCTCCCTGCGCCTGTTAGCCGTATCGGCTCTTTTAAAACACGACTTAAAGCCGACTGCATCACACTTTGAACGGACGTTGCATTTTGCTGTATTTGCCATCCGTGATAAGCGGTTCCTTTATAGCAGAACTCTATAAAATATCGTTTTAGTAACTCACTCACTTTGCAAAGGTAAACAATTCAAATATTCAATCCCTAAGATGGCAAAATTAAAAGAATGTAGTAAAAGCAAAGGCAATTATGTAAATTTGTATTCAAGTGTATTGATTTAATTCAATTTTATATATCATGATACAACGTATTCAGACTGTTTGGCTATTTTTAGCAGGATTATTTATCTGCGGACTTTTTATTTTCCCATACTTAAATTACATGGATTTGGTAGGGTTAGGACGAAAAGTTTACGTGACGGGTGTATATAGCGATGCAAATAATGAAATTTCAAAACAAGACATTTCTAAAATCACCTTTATATTTCAAACAATCTATACAGTTCTAATTGCAGCCTTTCCGTTGTATATTATATTCTTATTCAAAAACCGCAAAAAGCAAATACAGTTTATCATTCTGGAAATCATCTTAATTGCACTTTTAGGGTTATGGCTATATGCCACATCAAGCTCCCTTCTCGTTGAAAGTAATAAGTATTTGAGTGCAGATAATATTGGCGTTGGTTTTTTCCTACTGCCCATATCGATAATTATGTTAGCCATGGCAATGGGAGGAATTAGGAAGGACGACAAACTCATTAAATCTGCAGACCGCCTGCGCCCGTAAAAAAAACAAACATGACAATTAAAAAACACCGTTTTCTCCTGGTAATTGCTTTGGTAGCGATTACCCTAATAGCTTTTCCTGATGCGTCCCTCGGTCAAGAAATTGAGGTAGAAAACTCCATAGAGATAGATGACTTGCAAATCGACGTAAAGTCAGCGAAAATTGATACTGCCGGGAACGCCATAGTGGAGCTTTTTTTAATCTCCTACAAGAAAAATCCGCGCGAATTAAAAGTCAATACGTTTTCCAGCACACTTTTAGACGAGAAGCTAAACGAACATTTCTACTCTGAAATGCAGATGGGTAATGTGTTAGTCCTTTTTGAACAAAAACAAAACTATATTAACTATTTAATACACACCAAACCCGTGCTGTTAAAGATACAAGTAAATAACTGGCCCGAAGATGCTGCACTTTCTTATGCAAAGTTTGTTTTCCAAGAGTCTGGGAAAGAAGGAAAGTTCCTTGAAACTTTAATTCCCCTCCAAAAAGACTAGAAACAAACAGGTGCTTTTTAACCTCTAAAACGAATGCGCTGCTGTTTTTCAGCCATTTTCATTTGTTCGCGCATGAGATCAATTTGATCTTTTAATAGTTTGTTTTTATCAGCTTTTTGTGCTTCTTTCATTAGGCGCTCCGCCTCTCTTTTATTCCTTTTAGCCATAGCTATGCCCGCTAGGCTAAGCTTAGCTAAAGCAATATTATGATCCATATGGATTCCTAAAGATAATGCTTTCTTGAAATATTTCTCCGACTTCATTGGTGCACGTTGCGACTCTACTAAACCAAGTAACATATGATAATACCCGTGCTGAGCACCGATTAATTCTTTCTCGTAATTTTTGATTTTCAATATCCACCGTTCGGCTTTTTCCATGTTTTGCCTACGCATAAAAAGCTGCGCGATTAACATCTTCTCATTAAAAAATACGGTAACCCATGCAAGCAATACTATAAATATAGCGAGAATACCCCAACCCCAATGCCCTGTCCAAAACAAAGCCACTGTGCCTAAAGTCAATAAAGAACAAATAATAATTCGTACTAAATTAGTCATATCTACTTTTACAATCTTCTATCGCAGACCAAGTCTGAGTTATTAATAATACTTCTGCAAATATCGAAAAAGATAACCGCATTGTTAGCATAACTCTAAAAAATAACCTCATTTACCGTAAAATCGACATTCAACTTATTATAAGCTAACCTAAGGAATCCTTATATTTGAACATGACAAAATTGTACCATAACAGCTGGGAAGGGCTGTTTCATCAAGAGTTTTCCAAAGATTATATGAAGATGCTCTCAGCATACATTCAATCTGAAAGAAACGCCTATAAAATTTACCCACCCAGGGAGAAAGTGTTTCATGCCTTCCAGCTTACCCCTATGGAAAGCCTCAAAATAGTACTACTAGGGCAAGACCCCTATCACGGTCCAAACCAGGCGCATGGCTTGTCATTTTCGGTCCCAAAAGGGATACCCACACCTCCGTCTTTAAAAAACATTTTCAAAGAGCTCCAAGCAGACATCCCCGGCTTCACAATTCCGACACACGGTGAGTTGAGCTCGTGGGCCCAGCAAGGGGTATTGCTATTAAACACAGTCCTCACCGTGCGAGAGAATCAAGCAAACACACATAAAAACGCAGGATGGGAACAGTTCACCAACACCATCATTAAGAGCCTCTCGGAGAACAAATCGGGTTTAGTATTTATACTTTGGGGCGCAAATGCAAAAAGTAAAGCCCAATTAATAGATCCAGCTAAGCACCTGGTTTTAGAGGGAGTTCATCCTTCACCATTATCTGCTTATAGAGGATTTTTTGGTTGTAGACACTTTTCTAAAGCCAATGAGTATTTATTAAAACTCGGGAAAGAACCTATCGATTGGAATATCGATTAAGCGTATTTTATAGAAACCTTCTTTTTACGAACAACGGGATTATCGCAATATAAAACTTCAATATGTG
Source organism: Candidatus Sphingobacterium stercoripullorum (assembly GCA_019114715.1). GTDB lineage: Bacteria > Bacteroidota > Bacteroidia > Sphingobacteriales > Sphingobacteriaceae > Sphingobacterium > Sphingobacterium stercoripullorum. Next base: position 10,126 of record DXEZ01000272.1, read on the forward strand.
AAACTCTAATCTTAACCTCTAGCTGCTGAAAAGTGGTAAAGAGTAAGTGGCTATCGTAGGTGATAGAAAAAGGAATATTCGGATTAAACCTCTCATCGGGCTTTCCTAAAACCTTATACTCAAGCTCCCCTCGGACATTATACCTAGAGATCTTATAGATTCCATCCCCAACATGATCCGAAGTGTACCACGCGCCATCTCCCACACCACCCAGATAAATTGCATCATCGCCTAAGTTATGGGGACGCTGCCGAGATCTCATTTTTCCAATACTCAAGTCTTCAGGAAGTTGTTTTGCCCGCTTGGTAAATACATTGTCTCCTAGCTGCTTGACTAAAAAAAAGAAAGAGCCCCACCTATTCATTTTAAAATTCTTGACTCCTTGCTTGGGAGTGTATGAATAAATCATTCTGTCCTCAACCCCATTTACTAGGTTGCTCGTTGGACTAGCTTTAATTGTCTCAGGGAGATTCAACCCATGAAAATAATGGAACCTACTAGTGGACTTCATTAGCATTCTCGCAATAAACCTAGAACAGTTGTTATTATTTTTAGCTACCGCTCCATAAGGGTAAGTACCCTGCGCTACACACGCATCTCCATATTGCTTCGCCAGCTCAAAATCAATGTTTGGGATTACAGAGAAATATAAAATACCGTCTCCATACATGTAGGGCTTGACCTCTTCGAAAGCTTCTGCTATTTCGAGCAAATTCTCAATCTTATTTCCACTAATCTCCGCCTTAGTATTAATAACAAGCTGGGGGTCTGAGAATTTACTTCTCGCCCTCCCATAGCCTCTTGGAGCTATATACCTGCCAAAATCATAATACAACAGTTCACCTGTCTTGTGTGAAACAATAACCACCCCGGTATGCCCCACTTTGAAGTTTAGATTTTTGACGATCCCTAATTTACGGAAGAACATCATCCACTTCTCATCGCCTCGAATCGTCGCATCAGGCCAAGCCAAAACAATAGCAAAATCACGTAAATGAAGATCCTTTTTATTCATAATACTCTAATACGGCAACGGCAAAATCGGGTCGTCCTTACTGGTCGACATAATCACCATCGTTTGAAAAGTTTTCACATATGGAATCTTTGCTATCTTCTCCATAATCACAGCTTCGTAGGCCTTAATATCTTTCACAAAAACCTTCAATACAAAGTCACAATTACCCGTTACGTGATGACATTCGGTCACCTCTGGTATTCCTTTAACAGCCTCAACAAATTCTGGAATTGCATTGTGCGTATGAAAATCCAAGGATATTTGGATGAAAGATTTTATCCCTAAACCAAGCTTTTCATCGTCCACTAACGCATGGTAACTTTTTATATAACCTGCATTCTCTAATTTCCTAACCCTCTCCAAAGTGGGCGCAGGAGATAGTCCAACGGTTGTGGCTATTTGAATATTCGTTATACGACCATTTTCCTGAAGAAGCTTCAGAATACGTAGATCAATTTTATCGGGTTGGTATTGCATATTCTGTGTTAACTATTTTCTTTACAAATAGTAAAGATAAACATATATCTCAAAGTTAAACTCAAAACAGTATTCATTATTTGTTTTAAGGCCTTGATTTCATGCAAAAACTTGTAATAATATTTATTTTTTTCGCAATTTACATTATTTAAATAAAAGTATATACCATCAATGTCATATTTTACGTATCAAAGGGCTATTGGTGGATGTTTTTGTCTTTAAATTCTATATTTTCTCTTAGCTTTGCAATCGACAAACGCTTAAGAAGTCAGGCACAACCGGACGTTCTTAAACTATCAAACAAGTATAAATAGGTGATATAGGTTATGAGTACAAAGGACGATGAAATTTTAAGGGAATTTGAGTCCCAGGAATATAAATACGGCTTTACGACAGATATCGAAATGGAAATTGCGGCCAAAGGCCTCAATGAAGACACTGTTCGTTTTATTTCAGCCAAAAAAAATGAGCC
>DXEZ01000273.1 GCA_019114715.1 Candidatus Sphingobacterium stercoripullorum
CTGGTAATATTGTTCAAGAAATTATCCAGGTTAAGGGTAAAGTTGTTACAGCATCGGGTGAAGCGATTCCCAATGCGACTATTATTTATGGAGATAAGGAAGCCTCAGCAAATAATCAGGGGGAATTTAATATATCGTTTCCTAGGGCAACGACAATTATTGTGTCAGCCATTGGATATGAAACCAAACAAGTTTTCATAGACAGGTCCCAAGAGATTAATGTGGATTTGGATGTACAAGATGTAGATTTGGATGAGGTTGTAGTGGTGGGGTATGCTGTACAGAAAAAGTCCAATGTGTCAGGATCGGTTAGCTCGGTGGATGGTTCGGTGCTTAATCAAAGGCCAGTTCCTAATGCTGCTAATTTATTGCAAGGTCGGGTAACTGGACTTCAGGTCACTCAGCCTTCTGGAGAGCCAGGGCGAGACGATCCCAATTTGTTGATTCGTGGAAGAGGAAGCTTTGGTGGTAGTACATCTCCTTTGGTTCTTATTGATGGAGTTTCTGGATCTTTATCAGCTATTTCTCCTGATGATATTGAAAATGTTACTGTATTAAAGGATGCCTCTTCTGCAGCAATATATGGCGCTAGAGCTGCTAACGGAGTTATATTAGTTACTACTAAGTCGGGAAGTAAAGGCCAAACCTCTATAAACTACAGAGTGAATGTCGGAAAGCATAATCCTACTTCATTGCCTGATTTTATATCCAACTCGGCTGAGTATATGAAAATGTATAACCAAGCTGCCGAACGTTCGGGCATATCTTTTCGCTATCCTTTAGCAGACATTGAAAAGTATGAGAATTCAAATGGAGATCCACAGTATCCAAGCTTTGATAACCTTTCATACTACATCAAACCAGCAAACGTGCAGCAACACAACCTGTCGGTGAATGGAGGAGGTGAAAAAAACACGTATAACATTTCCGCTGGTTATTTGAATCAAGACGGCTTGATCAAAGGATACAGCTTTAAAAGATGGAACGGATTGTTGAATTACAAAAATGAAGTTACGGATTTTTTGACTGTTGGTACTGTAGTGAATGGAGTTTATAAGGATCGATTAGAGCCTCCATTTACGGGAGAAAATATGGCGCTTTCAATATATGCTGCAGGACCATTGTACGGTCCGTTTTTACCAGATGGTAGCGGGAGAGTAGTATCCCGAGCGTATCAAAATGAAGGAAGAAATCGTAACCCACAAGAGTATTATGCAATGGGAACCCAGCAACATAAAAACTACGATTTAAATGCGCAGATATATTTTGATGTTCAGCCGATTAAAAACTTGACGTGGACCACAAAGTTTGCGGTGAATTATACTGATGGTTATTATAAAATGCACCAACAAGACTATGACGCATATTTACTTCAGGATAGAAATGAACAGGGCGAATACATAGCCTCGTCTTTTGGACCAGACATATTAGGGGTTACCGATCAATATAGCAAAACGTTTTCTCCGACTATTTACTCGGTGTTAAACTATCAGGATACTTTCAGTGATGCCCATAATTTCAGCTCTTTGTTAGGTTATGAGCAGGTATCTTATAGGATTCAGAGCCTAAGGGGGCGAAGGTCTGAGTCAGTATACCCAGCATTGGATGAATTAACGGGGTATATGCCTACTGGTGAGACCTTGTATTTTTCACACCCGCGTTTACCTGGGGTGATACAACCTTCAGAATGGGCCCTTCAGTCTCTTTTTGCAAGGGTGAGTTATAATTACGATGAAAAGTATTTCATTGAATCAAACTTGAGGTACGATGGAACATCTAAAGTTTCTCCAGAATACCGTTGGGGCTTATTCCCGTCCTTCTCAAGTGCATGGATGGCCTCAAAAGAGGAGTTTGTCCAAAGTACATTACCTTGGTTGTCAGAGTTGAAGTTCAGAGCGTCTTACGGTATTTTAGGTAACCAAGATATTGGTACGTATTTGTACCAAAATACACTGGATATAAATAACGTTTATTACAGTTTTGACAACGAAACGCTTGATCAAGGGGCAGTCGTAAATGTATTTAAAGATCAAAGTTTGAGATGGGAGTCAACAGGAATGCTAGATCTAGGAATTGATGTTTCTATTCAAAACGGTCTTTTGGGATTTTCCTTTGACTGGTTCAACAAAACTACTTTTGATATTTTGGCAAACCAGCCGGTACCTGCTAGTTTAGGACTAGGACAACCTACCTTAAATGATGGTAAATTACGTAATAAAGGGTTCGAATTCGATGTTTTCCATAATAATACCTTAGGGGATTTTAGGTATAGCATAAATGCACAGATTTCTAAAGTGAGAAATGAATTGTTGCATATTAGAGTGCCTAGTTACGGTAGTAGGATACGAGAGAATGGTTCACCATACGATGCGCACTACCTTTATATATGGGATGGTATTTTCCAAGAGGAAGATATAGATAATCCAGATATTCCGTTTCATGAGTTAAATCCAAATCCGAAACCTGGTGATTTAAAGATGATGGATATTAACGGAGATGGAGTAGTAGATTCCAAAGACCGCCAAGTTGTTGCAGGAGCATATCCGAATTTTATTTACTCCTTTGGCTTAAATCTTGGATATAAGAACTTCGGTTTAAATGCATTTTTCCAAGGTGTTCAAGGAGTAAAGAATAGAGTGGAAAGTTGGGGAGTAGATCCGTTTATGCAGGGGACACCACCAACTACAGAATGGCGCGATGCGTGGACTCCAGAGAATAGGAGCAATGCAATGCCAGCAATTTATGTGGCAGGTTATTCAGGAGTGGAAAATTATAAAGGATCTACCTATTACCTTAGAGATGCTTCTTACTTGAGGTTGAAAAATATAGTGCTTTCATATGATTTCCCAGAGACTTGGTTGAACTCCATTCGCTTCAAAGGTGCGCAGGTTTTTGTATCTGCAGACAATTTATTTACGATTACACCGTATAAGCATGCCGATCCTGAGCGAACCTCAACATCTGGGAGATTTGCGCAATATCCACATGCTAAGGTGTTTAATGTTGGCGCATCTGTTAAGTTTTAATAAAAAACCAGTGATTATGTTTAAGAATAATATATATATAACTTTATTGACACTACTGTTTTTGACCGTTTCTTGTCAAGGATTTTTGGAAAAAAACCCACTGAATAGTGTTTCAGAAAATATATTTTGGAACGATGAAAATGATGTTGAAATTGCTGTAGCTGGAGTCTACTCTAGGCTTCAAGAAAACTTCTTGGGTTATGAAAGGGTATATTTGGATGCACTTACCGATAATGCATTTGCGGATCCCGGAAACTCAAATCAGAGCAACTTATCTAGGATGACTATAGGCGGAATTTCTCCAGGATTAGGAGGGGTCTTGTCCAATCTTTATAGCACACCCTATAAAGTTATCTCTAGCGCTAACTTTTTTTTAGATAATGTAGATCGTGTAGAGCTGGATGAGGAAGTTTTAAATGGTTATAGAGCTGAAATTAGGTTTCTGCGTGCTTTAGCTTATTTCGATTTGGTGCAAAATTATGGAGGTGTAGTGATCTATAAAAACTTTTTTTCTAAGGTTGAAGACGCTAGAATACCAAAATCCTCCGAGCAGGAGGTTTATGACTTCATTCACGAGGATTTAGATTTTGCCATTGATCACTTGAATAATTCACCTTATAAAGGAAAAGCAGTTAAGGCAAGTGCACAGGGGATTAAAGCTAGGGCTTATATGGTACAGGAGAAATGGGAAAGTGCTCGGCCACTTTTAGAAGAAATTATAAATAGCGGATTATTTGGTTTATCTGATAATTTTGAGCAGTTGTTTACAACTGAAGGTCAAAAGAAATCAAATGTAGCCAGAGAGATCCTATTTGCAACCCAATATTTAGCTCCAAATAATGTACATCGGTTAAAGCCAGGTGCAGGTGGCCTTGATATTGAATTGGGGTGGTTTGCCATGATGCAACCTTATGAAAATTTAGTGAGAACATTTCAAATGAATGACGGTTTAAGTGAGCAGGAGTCACCTTTATATGACCAAGATAAGCCGTTTGAAAACAGAGATCCTAGACTTTACTTAACGGTAAAAATGCCTGAAGAAGTTTGGGTTAACCCTCAAACTGGATACGTATGGAGTGAGTTTTATAACAGCTATACGGGCTTCCACGTCCGGAAATATGTAGACCTTTCTCGCCTTCCACTTACCTCCTCTACGGCAAGTCAAACCGATCAGAACTACATTCATCTGCGTTATGCCGATGTGCTATTAATGTATGCAGAGGTATTGAATGAAATCGGTGGACCAGTTCCTGAAGCTTATGATGCTATCAATCAAGTCAGAGCAAGGAAAGGAGTTGAGATGCCAGCTATTGATGCTTCTATAGTTTCTAGTCAAACCGAATTACGGGAAGTCATTAGAAAGGAAAGAAGAGTGGAATTAGCGCTTGAAGGAGTGAGATACCACGATCTTAAAAGATGGAAAATTGCTCATATCGTGCTACCAGAGATTAAAAATCCATCTGGGGTGCAATATGTTTTTAAAGAGCATCATTACCGCTTGCCTTTTACCATCTCCGAATTGGAAAATAACCCTGCTTTGGAACAAAACCCAGGGTATAACTAAAAAGTCGATTTAGCAAGTATAAGATTCCGAATTTATGGTGGTTAACTTTTGTTTTCCACCATTTTTTAAATAATATTTTTTACATATGAATAATATTTTTATATTTGAAGTAGCTTCGATTATGAACTTTACAAATGATGATAGTTAAATAGGTTAATGTGGAAAAGATAATATTGAAAGGAATAACTTGGGGGCATACTAGAGGACTGGTTCCTATGCAGGCAACCGCTCAACGTTTCGAAGAACTTAACCCAAGTGTAGAAATTAGATGGAAGAAAAGAACTCTTCAAGAGTTTGCGGATAAATCCATTGACCAGTTAGCTCAAGAGTATGATCTCCTTGTGATTGACCATCCCTGGATTGGCCACGCCGCTACGAAAAATATATTTTCAGCTTTAGATGATTTACTCCCAACGGAGTTTTTAGAGGATCAGAAAAACAATTCGGTAGGACAATCTTACTTAAGTTATAACTACTTGGGCAAACAGTGGGCGCTTCCAACAGACGCAGCTACTCCAGTAGCCGCAAGTAGGAAGGATCTTTTACAGGAGAGAGGGCTGGAGGTTCCAAAAACATACGACGAATTACTTGATTTAGCTGAAAAGGGCCTTGTAGGATTTTCTTTAATTCCTATAGACGTTCTAATGACCTTTTATATGTATTGCAATACATTGGGGCAGGAGCCGTGCACTGATGAGGAAAAAGTAATTAGCGATACGGTAGGAAGCCAAGCATTGGAGTTATTTAAAGAGTTGAGCGATAGGCTAGATAAGCGATTTTATCAAAAAAATCCTTATTTGGTTTTTGAGGAAATGTCCCGTACCAATCAAATAGCGTATTGTCCTTTTGCTTATGGCTATTCGAACTATTCTAGAGTAGGTTATGGGGAATACAAGTTGGATTTCCACGATGTAGTCACCTTCCAAGATAAAGGACCTCTTATTACGACTTTAGGGGGAGCAGGGCTTGCTATTTCATCATCCTGTAAACACCTAGATGTTGCAGCAGAATATGCTAAGATGGTGGCCGATCCCTTGATTCAGGCGACACTCTACACCCAGAATGGTGGACAGCCAGGACACCGAGGTGCTTGGCTAAATAAAGAGTGTAACGATTTATGTGGTGATTTTTTCAAAAATACCTTAAAGACTTTAGATAACGCTTATTTAAGACCAAGGTACTACGGGCAGCATGTTTTTCAAGACCATGCTGGAAGTATAATTTGTAATTACTTAAAAGACGGTAGTAAAGGTGATGAGCAAGATGTCATCGATGAATTGAATAGGTTGTATAAAGAGTCATTAAATTATAAGAAAACAAATGGATAAACCTCTTGATGGCTTATTGGTTGTAGAATTTGCGCAATTTATGGCTGGACCCACAGCTGGTCTTAGGCTTGCAGATTTAGGAGCCAAAGTTATAAAAATAGAAAGGCCGGTTACCGGTGAGATGGGACGGCAAATAGCAATTAAAAATATTTTTGTCGATAGCAGCAGCTTAGTATTTCATACCATCAATAGAAATAAGGAGTCTTATGCTGCCAATCTTAAGGACCAGGAAGATTTAAAAGCTGTTAAGGCTCTTGTGCAAAAGGCAGATGTTTTAATTCATAACTTTCGTCCTGGTGTTATGGAGAAATTTGGGCTCGATTATGAAAATTCTAGGAAGTTGAATCAGCGATTGATTTACGCGGTGGTAACGGGATATGGTAATAAAGGGCCTTGGGCTAATAAACCAGGACAAGATCTTTTAGTGCAATCGCTCTCGGGTATAACCTGGCTTTCAGGAAGGGGAGACCAAGGACCAGTTCCATTTGGACTTGCCGTAATTGATATGTATTGCGCCACTCACTTAACCCAAGGGATTTTAGCAGGGCTTTTAAAACGCCATAAAACTAGAGAAGGATGTTTGGTGGAAGTTAGCCTTTTAGAGTCTGCTCTAGACATGCAATTTGAAGTATTAACAACCCATCTAAATGACAACCACACTTTACCCAATAGGAGTAAGGTGAAAGGTGCTGGGCATGCTTACCTAAGTGCACCATATGGGGTCTATCAGACAAAAGATAGCTACCTAGCCCTAGCCATGGGAGACTTGAAGAAAATAGCACAGCTCCTACAGCTAACAGGTGAGGATTTCGAAAACCCAGATAGTTGGTTTTCCAAGCGAGATGAGCTGTTGATACAAATTGGCGATCGTTTAGCTGAAAAAAAGACACAAGAAATTATTGATTTCTTGCATGAGCACGGTGTGTGGTCTTCGGAAGTCAACGATTACCATAAGTTCTTCAAGAGCGAAGGGTTTAAAAGTGCTCAAGCCTTGCAAGAGGTTACTCTTCAGGATGGCAGGAAGATTACCACTACACGTAGTCCTTACCACATAGACGGAGAACGTTATTTCTCTGCTAAAGCAGCTCCACAAGTTGGAGAGCATACCTTGCGTTTTAATGATGAACATTTGATTAATATATAG
>DXEZ01000274.1 GCA_019114715.1 Candidatus Sphingobacterium stercoripullorum
TTCCTTTTTGATTAAAATCAGTTCTTCCGTGTCTGATAAAATAAAATGTTTTCTTCAATGTTATTTACTTATTTATTACCGGTAGATCGTAGTAGGAGGCTTTCTCCTGCTCTTCGAACTCTACGTCTTTATAATCTGTCACTATATTGTATAAGGTATCCCTTTCAACTGGATGCCTATCCACCTTACGGATCAGCTCCACGAGCTCTTGCGTGCTCATTGCTGGCGTTTGCTCCTCGGCCCCAGCCATGGAGTAAATCTTCGTGGTGTCATCTATTGTTCCATCAATATCATCCACACCGTAGCTGAGCGATAGCTGAGCAGTTTCCCGCGATATCATAGCCCAGTAGGCTTTAATGTGATCGAAGTTATCTAAGTATATTCTCGCCACAGCGTAATTCCTTAGGTCCTCCACTACAGACACCTCAGGAACGTGTGACATTTGATTGTCTTTGTTTCTAAATTTCAATGGAATAAACGCCTGAAAACCTTGAGTTTCATCTTGCAACTTGCGCAAGCGCTCCATGTGGTCCACACGATGCCAGAACTCTTCAATATGCCCGTACAGCATAGTAGCATTTGTCCGCATCCCGAGCTTATGTGCCTGGGTATGGATATCTAGCCACTGCTCGGCATTGCACTTATCGGCGGCTATCTTTTCACGCACCTCGGGATGAAAGATTTCCGCGCCCCCACCTGGCATAGAATCTAGGCCCGCCTCTTTTAAATACTTCAAGCCTTCGTAATGGCTCAACTTAGCCTTTTTAAATATGTAGTAATACTCTACCGGCGTGAGCCCCTTGATATGTAAATCCGGGCGGTGGGCCTTACATTGCTTAAAAAACTCCGCATAAAACGCTAAATCCTGTTTAGGAACCACCCCACCTGTGATATGCACCTCGGTTACCGGTATACCGTCGTACTTACGTACGGCGTCCATCATATCCTCGACCTGCATTTCCCAGCCCTCGTCCTTATTTTTTATTAATCGTGAGTAAGAGCAGAATTTGCAATCATACACACAAACATTAGTGGGCTCTATATGAAAGTTCCTGTTAAAATAAGTCTTATCCCCATGCTTTTTCTCTCGGATATAATTTGCGATAATACCCAAGTAGTTTAACTCGGCATGTTCGTAAAGATATACTCCCTCATCAAAAGAAATCCGTTGATTGTCTTTTACCTTCTGAGCGATATCTCGTAACGATTTATCTAGTTCGTTTTGGTTGATTAAAAAATCAAGTTCCAGCGCTGCCTTCATGCTTTATAATTTTGTTATGGCAAATATATCAAAAACCAATTGAAAAATTATCGGTTCTGACTTTAAGCTTACCATAGTCAGACGCTTTTACAGTCAAAAGCAAGTCATAATGCCACCTTATTGAAAGAGCAGTCTGTTTACTGCTTTAAAGTAGTAGCTTTTAAAGAAAAATATTGCGCGAAGGGTCTGCTATAGATGGGTGATTAAAATATAATCTAGCGCTCCCTGATGCGCAGAGTTAGAACGTGGCGCATTATCAGAAGGCTCATTATTATCCAGCAGAATTAACGAATAAACACCATTTCTCTCTAGCTCAAGAGATGCCTGCTGCTCGCCAGTTCCATTGTCAGAAGATAGATAAAGCGTACTTGGGCTGGCAGGATTCATTTTATGAAATTCGGTATATTCCTTTTGTGTCAACCGTAGGCCCTTGCTCTCCCAAGGAAGGCCCTTGATTAAGACTTCTTTTTGCGCTGTAGACAAGTTAATAACGCGAAGTTTAGGCGTACCATCTGTGGATTTATAAACTTCATCTTCTAATTTTAAAAGCTCAACTTTATTATTTCCTGTTACAAAAATAGAATATAGCACACCGGGCTTAAAAAATTCTTTAGCAGCATAAAGCTCTACTGGCTTAGATGAGCTACTTGCCTGAAAAATTGTTATATTCCTTTCCCCCGGCAGAATATTACGGTAGGGGAAATAATCGCGAAATAACAACGGTTTACTCTCGTAAGTAAACTCTCGATCATCCAAATACATGGATAAAGCTTGACTCCCACTGTAAGCGTTAACCAGGGCTAGAGAGGAGAGGCTCTCAGAGTCCATGCCCATTTGCTCCCACTGGTCATCTAATTTACAGCCGGATAGTAAAACCGAGCAGATTAAAACAAGAAAAAAATAAAGATTCCGCATTTCAAATGTGATTTAAACTATAAACGTTAAATAAAGTCAAAACGCTACATACCTAAGCAAGGTACTATAAATATGCTGTATTTTTTTTAAGTTTGTGTAAAGTAGAAAAAACACTTTAATGTCAATACAAGGAAATCGATTCAAAAGAAATAGCATCAAAGAGAACCGCCCGAAACGTGGGGCCGCTCAAGCATCTGGAACTGCAAAGAAACAAAAGTCCAGAGATGCTAAAATTAACATATATAAGTTCTCCGAGATACAGCGAAAAATCTTAAAAATAGTGGGGCTTTTCCTACTGATTTCTTCGATTACATTTGCAATCGCATTTGTCTCGTATTTATTCACTTGGCAAAACGACCAGAGTTATATCTCCTCAGCAAATGGCGGGTGGAATACGCTATTTAAAACAGCTAAAGAGCTCTCTGAGGACGGTCAACCCATGGTTTTGGAAAACAAACTAGGGAAGCTAGGTGCACTCCTAGCCAATCAATTTATTTACGAATGGTTTGGAGTAGCTTCATTTATATTTATTTTTATTTTATTTATCCTTGGGTATAAACTCTTATACCTACGTTCGCTTCTACCGCTTGGTAAG